>JBBTSE010000001.1:17439-94382 GCA_038064855.1 Patescibacteria group bacterium | reverse complement strand
ACCTTAGCTCAGCTGGTAGAGCAGCACTTTCGTAAAGTGAAGGTCCCCGGTTCGACTCCGGGAGGTGGCTCAAACACTTTGGTATAGAGAGGGAAACCATGCTATGCTTTTGGCGTGAGTGATGCAACAAAACGCATAGACGCATTGCACGCCAAGGTCCGCGAAACGGCGGACCGTCTTTGACCTGCGTGCGAAGCGAGAGGAGCTACTCAAACTCGAAACAGAAACTCAACACGAAAAGTTTTGGGAAGACAGGGAGCGCGCCCGCGAGGTAGGCGAGCAAATCAGCGCACTCAAAAATGAAGTTACTGACTGGGAGGATTTGTCAGGCGACATTGGCGCACTCGCCGAACTCGACGCAATGGCGGGCGAAGAAAAAGATTTCTCGGCTGATATTGGTGACCTCGAGCGCCGTTTTGGCAAAGCTCAACGCGCCGCACTACTTTCAGGAACATATGATAAAGCCAGCGCGATTTTGTCAGTGATTGCAGGCGCTGGTGGTGATGATGCCGAAGATTGGGCGCGGATTATGTTTCGTATGTATACGCGCTTTGCCGAACAAAAGGGTTGGACGGTCACGGTGCTACATCTCCACAAAAATGAACATGATGGTATCAAAAATGCGACTTTTCGGGTTGAAGGATCGTTTGCGTATGGATTATTGCGCGGCGAGATGGGTGTGCACCGGCTCGTGCGTATCTCGCCCTTTTCTTCAAAAAAACTGCGTCACACCAGCTTCGCGTATTTAGAAGTATTGCCGGTACTGCCCAAGACCGCTGATATCGAAATACGCGATGACGATCTTGATATCTCATTTGCACGCTCGTCAGGTCCTGGTGGGCAAAATGTAAACAAACGATCAACTGCGGTACGCATCATGCACAAGCCAACGGGCATTCAAGTGCATGTAGACTCCGAGCGGGGGCAGGCGGCCAATCGCGACATCGCCCTCTCGATTTTGCGTGCAAAATTGTATACAATACGAGAAGAATCACGCCGCAAAGAGATTGACGGCTTCAAGGGTGAGACCCCGACAAAAATTGAATGGGGCAGTCAAATTCGCTCATATGTAGTGCATCCGTATCAAATGGTCAAAGATCATCGTACCGGCGCCGAATCTTCACAGGTAGATGCCGTGTTGGATGGCGATCTCGATTTGTTTATAGAACATGATTTACTTCGATAATGTATCAAAAATTTACAACGGCAACTCGATAGCTATCGAGAATGTTTCGTTTACCGTAGAACCCCAAGAGTTTGTATCGGTAGTAGGTCAGTCAGGTTCAGGCAAATCAACACTCATTAAATTATTACTTGCTGAAGAACGACCTACGGCTGGATCAGTATACTTTCAATCACTCGATGTCCATAATCTCTCGCGCTCCGAGATTCCGTTTGTACGCAGAAAAATCGGTACCGTGTTTCAAGATTTTCGTCTGCTCCCGCAAAAAACGGCGTATGAAAATGTAGCATTCGCACTTGAAGCATCAGGCAGAGAAGATGACGAGATCGCAGCCGATGTGCCGCATATTCTTGATCTGGTAGGTCTTTCCGACAAGATGGATTTTTTCCCCCACGAATTATCAGGCGGCCAGCAGCAGCGTGTTGCAATCGCCCGCGCGCTTGTTAACCGTCCCGAGGTGGTGATTGCCGACGAGCCGACGGGAAATCTTGACCCACTCAACACTTGGGATATCATTCGGCTTTTGGGCAAGATCAATGAGCTTGGTACCACGGTTATTTTGGCAACGCATGACAAAGATATTATTGATACTATCGGCAAGCGTGTCATTACGCTCGAAGATGGCAAAGTAGTTCGCGACGAGAAGCGCGGGCGTTATATACTCTAGATATGGTAGGCACGAGTTTCAAACGAGTCATACGCAACGCATTTACCAATTTTTGGCGCAACGGCTGGGTGTCGGTCGCTACTATATTAGTGATGGTTCTTGCTATCCTGATGGTCGGTTCGCTCATCATGTTCCAAGTATTGCTCAACGCGACACTCGCGGAAGTTGAGAAAAAAGTAGATGTCAGCGCGTACTTCAAGCAAGATGCCGAAGAAAATGAAATTTTTCGTATCCGCGGACTTTTGCAGGGACTTTCCGAGGTGCGTGAGATAACCTATGTATCTCAAGATGAAGCTCTCGCGATTTTCAAAGAGCGCCACAAAGATAACGCGCTCATATCGAGTGCACTCGATGAGCTTGGTGAAAATCCACTTGGTGCGGTATTACGCATTCGTGCAGCCGAGCAGCAAAACTATGAATCAATCGTACGGTTTTTAGAAAATGGTGGTTTTGATGCATCGCTCGACAAGGTTGACTATCGACAAAACGAAGCAATCTTCAGACGCCTCGAGGCGGTACTCGCACTCACGCGTCGCGTAGGCTTTGGGGTGAGCGCGGTATTGGGTTTTGTAGCATTTTTGGTAGCGTTCAATACTATCCGTCTGGCAATCTATACTTCGCGCGAAGAGATTAGTATCATGCGTCTTGTAGGGGCTTCTACTTGGTATGTGCGCGGGCCGTTTTTGGTGGAGGGTGCGGCGCACGGATTTTTTGCCTCCATCATATCGATGCTGATCTTTTGGCCCGCGACATTGTGGATGGGGCCACGCGCGCGCGAGTTTTTTGGCGGGGTTGATCTCTTCTCGTTCTATACACAAAACCTTTTTCTCTTTTTCTTCGCTCTCTTTATGGTCGGCATCACCATCGGTGTCTTCTCAAGCTTTGTTGCTACAAGACGGTATCTTAAGATATAATCCGCTCACATATTCCGGGTTCGTCTAATGGCAGGACACATGCCTCTGGAGCATGGTATTGGGGTTCGAGTCCCTGACCCGGAACAAAATTGAAGGGGAATCGAACGGATTTTTTATGTCTCGGGATCCGCTGTAGCACAAGCTAGTTTTGCTGTGCTAAAATACGATCATGGTTAGAAGGTTTACAGTAAGTTATTTCTTGTTTGTTGCCACTTGAAGATATCTGAAGATTTAAGTCCATTTTTATTATATTTTAAACCACTCAACTATGTTGAAAGCAGTAAAAATAGGTTACATAGTAGCCGTTGTCATGCTCGTGCCTTACATCGCTCAAGCGTATACATTCACGCAATTTTTACAAAGAGGCTCATCCCATCCCGAGGTTAGAGAGTTGCAAATAGCTCTCAAAAGTGATGTTTCGATTTATCCGGAAGGCATCGTGTCCGGTTATTTCGGCCTGCTTACAGAAAAGGCGGTGCAACGATTTCAGGCAAAGTATGGAATTGTAAGTCAAGGAAATCCTGCAAGTACTGGTTACGGGCTCATTAGGAAACGAACACGAACTAAACTCAATGAAGTTTTTTCTGTTGGTATTAGTCCTGCTCCCACTCAACTACCAGTAATAAATAATCAACCTTCACCAGTATTCCCGGTTCCGCCAACTAGCAATACAGCGACAAATGAAAATGCACTCAAATTTATTTCACCAAAAGCGGGTGACGCGTTTCATGCTGGTGATATTATGGCGATTCGATGGAAGGGAGGCACATCAGAAAGCAAGATAGCCTTTACTCTTTACCATTCGGTTGCAGGAGTTTTAAACTCGCCTGTTGTTGATCAATTTAGATTTCAGTACGGCGCCTTTGATCCGGATATAGCAAACAACTTATGGAATTTACCGAATACAGGAATATTTAACTGGAAAATACCCGGCACCTTTTCGGGTGACTATACCGTCGGTTTGTTCTGTCTCAGTGGATGCTCAAACTATACACCCAAGGATATGCGCGATTATACAGGAGTGATAACCATAGGTAATACCCAATCAAAACCATCCATTTCGCATATCTTTTTCCGAAATAATGGAGATCCAGTTCTCTATGAGGGGAAAACATATACGGTAGATTGGGCTGTTACAAATCCTCCAACACAAAATAATGTCGTGGTAGAGATTATTTTTGGAGATTATCAGGGACAAGTCCATACACATCAAATTCCATTTAACCCTCAGGTAAATTCATTCCAGCTGCCAGTTCCTATGGGTACTGGTGGAGATGGTACTGGCAATAAAAGATGGATTGATGTTTGTCTTAAGGATACTTCGGTGGCATATTCTGTGCAGCAATATCTGAGTTGTGACAGATCAGTAACAGTGTATGTAAGGAAATAGTTCTTACGCGCTACATACCCGAAATCGAAATTAACCAAAAATTTCGGAAAAGCATTGGAAAAACTTAAGCTCAAGCATCTTGGCTATACGGAGTTGAAGCCCGGACGATAGTCTTCAGGTATGCAAAAAGGTGATCCCATCGTTTTTTCTGTAGATTCTTTCGGTTTTGATGGGGCGGGGGTTGGACGCGCGCACGGTAAAATCATGCGCGTTTTTGGTGGATTACCCGGCGAAGTGGTAGAGGCAGAGATCGTAGGACGCAAAAAAGGCGAGTATACAGGAAAGCTTCTTGGTATCAATCAGCCATCACCGCATAGGCAAGAGCCGCGCGAGGACCATTATCTTTCGTGCTCTGCGTGGCAAGTTTTAAGTTATGACCAAGAGCTTTTTTGGAAGAAAAAATTGGCGCAAGAGCTTTTTGCGGGCATCGGTATAGAGCTACCAAATCTCGAGATAACGACCGACGGGGTTATGGAGGGATATCGCAACAAGATGGAATTTACGCTCGCGCCAAAAGATAGCAACATATCGGGCGCATTTCACGAGCGTCATACGCATAAACTTTTGACCTTATCAGGTTGCATGCTTGCTCAAAAAGAAATAAATAACGCACTTGTGCGCATTGTAGATTTTCTCAACGCGCACGGTATGCCGCCAGCAGCCGCCAAATCACTGATCTTGCGTGCCAATCGGGCAGGCGAGATACTCGCAGGTCTTTTTGTACAAGACAGAGCGGTAGTTTTGCCGCCCATACAAGAGTTGCTCGGTACACATATCAAAGGCGTGTCTGTTTTTTATTCGCCACCCGAGGCGCCCGCATCGCGCCCCGAGGGTTTGTTGGCCGAGGCCGGTGAAGAAAAAATATACGAGCAGATTTTAGATAAAGCGTTTCCGATGACTATTTTAAGCTATTTCCAAATCAATCCGCCGGTATTTGAACTCGCACTCTCGCGTATGCGTGAGTTTGTAGGTAAGGGTGATAATGTGCTTGATTTTTTCTCGGGCGTTGGTGCCATCGGCCTCTCGCTCAGAGACAAAGTAAAAACGCTGACCGCGGTAGAACTTGATGATGCGTCGTTTGCTCTTTTAGATGAAGGGGCGAGAGCCACAGGTGGAAACATTCATGCCGTACATGCATCAGATCGCAAGGCGCGTGAACTCATAGACGGTGAACATGTGCTCATCATGGATCCGCCACGCGCGGGCGTGCATCCCAAGGTTATTGGCCGCATTCTCGAGGTTTTACCACCAAAAATTTTATATCTTTCATGCAATCCCGTCACGCAGGCGCATGATCTTGCCATACTCAAAGACGCATACCAGATCACTCATGCCGAACTATTCAACTTTTTCCCTCGCACACCCCATATCGAGTCACTTTTTGTTCTAGAAAAACTCCTGTAGCGCAAGGTTGCGTTTTTATGTGCGATCTCTATAATAAGCCCATATGGATACACAAGAATCATCACCATCAACGCAGGATTCCGGCAAGTCTCAAAGTCTTACCGTACCTTTCGCGATCGTAGCAGCAGGGGCGCTTGTCGCTTTTGCTATTTACAGCCAAGGCCCAGGCGCTTCCGCACCTATTGATAACAACAACCCAGGGGTAGCCGCAGTAGGAGGCGCTCTTACCGCTCGCGAGGTAAGCGGCGATGATCACCTGCGTGGTAATCCCGATGCAGAGATCAAGATTGTCGAATTTTCCGACCTCGAATGCCCATTTTGTAAGAACTTTCATCAAACCATGCTTCAGGTCATGGATGAATACGGCAACGATGGCAGGGTAGCATGGGTCTATCGTCATTTACCGCTCGAGCAAATTCATTCCAAAGCACGCAAAGAGGCCGAGGCTTCAGAGTGTGCGGCAAAGCTTGGCGGCAACGACGCTTTCTGGCGCTATATCGACAAGATTTTTGAGATCACGCCCGCAAACAACGGTCTTGACCTCGCGCAACTCCCAAAGATAGCTCAAGACTTGGGTCTTGATCGAGGTGCGTTTGAGGCGTGTCTCTCTGGTGGCGAATTCACACAAAAAGTGTCTGATCAGATGCAAGATGCCGCAGCGGCAGGTGCACAGGGAACTCCGTATAGCTTGATTATCACAAAAGATGGCAAATCAATCCCTATAAATGGTGCTCTCCCATACCCGTCAGTCAAAGCAATGATTGACCAGGCGCTCGCCAAATAATAAAAAATCTTATATTAAAGTCGTAACCCCTCCCTTGACCGGAGGGGTTGTTTTTTCATAGTATGACGGCATGGATACCAAGCCTCTCGAGCGCCTGACAGCCGCCCTCTATCGGGTGACGGATCGTATGGCCGACGAAGAACCACTCAAGTGGGCGCTTCGCCGAACCTCTCTTGATCTGTCACAGGTAGCGCTCAAAAACCCCGAACTTCTCTCAATCCCCGAAGAAGAAGCACGATCAAAGTCGATGGTGATGTTGTTTAGTGAACTCATTCGACTCTTGGAGCTTGCCTCGTCAATATCATATATTTCTCGTATCAATTTTGAAGTACTCATTCGCGAATATCGGCATATTGAGTCAAGTGTCTTTCGAGGAGGCCAGGAGATAGTTGCTGAGCAAAGAAAAGAGATTCCACAAGAAAAAAAATCTATATCTACCAGATCATACAAAGAGACAGCACAACCATCGGATCGCCAGAGAAAGATTTTAGAATATATAACCACGACAGAAGGGGGGATTAGCATCGGTGATGTTGTTACATTTTTTGAAGGCAAAATAAGTGATAAAACGATCCAGCGAGACTTGAGCGATTTGGTGTCAGCCCGCACTATTCGTAGCGAGGGCGAACGCCGATGGAGGCGATATTTTACCGAAAAGCAGTAACCTGAAAATCGTTTACCTATATTGTCTTTCTATCGGACACAAGAAGTATGTCCGATATGTCCGATAGAAATCCTTTGTTTGTCGTAACAAAAAACATTGCTCAATCGTTAGAACTTTTTAGGGCCTTTTTTCTTGACATTGAGGGCTCAAAAACATATACTCTTTTCATAGGTTAAGACCCTCATTTTGCGTCGATTTTGCTTTTATCCACAAGGTTTCCAATTGAATGAGCACTCATTCTTACCGTATACTAATGCTAGTAATGTTCTTGTTTGATTGAGTTATTTTTGAAGGGGCCATTCTTTGGCTTCTTTAAGGCGTTTAGAGTGTTTTTCTCTGAAATTTGCTCGAGTATCTTTGGCAAGTTTCAGGGTGAAACGACGGACCTTTCCTGATTGACAGACCTTTGAAAACTACATATCGAGAGATTCGGAATATTCCGAACTTCAGTATTCTTATTCTTGCTATTAAATATTGGCAGGTTGCTCGGGCTCGCCTCGCTGATCCCGGCTCCACCTCTGTGTCTTTATTGGACGCAGAGGTGGGGCTGGGTAGTCAAAGGGCCCTATTACAAATATAGTACTGACAATGGAAGCTCGGTATCGCGTTCCTTTAGTCGAGGAACAAGATGCTGGGTATACTAATTATTCAAAAAGAAAGAAACCACATGAGTAAATTCAACAAAACAGGGAGGAAAGCCCTCTCAGTTTTCATGAGTGTGGCGACTGTAACATGGTTGGTTGGCGCTCCGCTTGCCGCTTCGGCAGCACTGACTCAGTCAAACATTGATAGCATCATCGGCTTGCTTCAATCGTTTGGAGCAGATACCGCAACTATCAACAATGTTCGCACGTCGCTCACAGGCGGTGCCCCTTCAGGTGGCACAGGCTCTGGCACATCGACAGGTAGCTGCGGGTTCACCCGTGACCTTTCAGTAGCAGGAGCCGGCGGATCTTCAACAGGTGAAGATGTCCGTTGCTTGCAGAAGTATCTTAATGGTGCAGGGCACCAAATCGCAGCCACTGGTGCAGGATCACCTGGCAGCGAATCGACAAACTTCGGACCGTTGACCAAGGCCGCGGTGATGAAATGGCAGACATCTGCTGGCATCACACCAGTCGCAGGTTACTTCGGTCTTAAGTCACGCAACGCTTACAACGCGATGGCAGGTGGCACAACGCCTCCTCCATCAGGCACTCCTCCTCCCGCAGGAACGGGCACTGGTTTGTCGGTATCAGCCGGCACCCAGCCGCAAGCAACCCTTGCGGTACAGAGTGCAATCAACGTGCCATTTACACGAGTTCGCTTTACTGCATCGTCTGACGGTGATGTCGTAGTAAACTCATTGACCGTTGAGCGCACAGGTCTTATGAACGATGCGGTATTCTCAGGCATCATCCTTTTGGATGAGCAGGGTGTACGCCTCGGTCTCTCAAAGACTCTTAACTCAAATCACCAGACAATTCTCACTGAACCCTTCACTGTAAAGGCAGGGCAGACGCGTGAGATGACGATCGCAGGCGACATGGTAGCAAGCCTCTCCTCGTATGCAGGACAGGCAGGTACCCTTTCACTCGCAGCAGTCAACACATCAGCAGTTGTAAACGGATCACTTCCGCTTACGGGTACAACCCAGACTATCAACTCTTCACTTACTGTTGGTTCAGCAACGCTTGACAATGGTTCAATCGAACCGGGTTCATCACCAACCAAGGAAGTAGGTACAACGGGCTACACCTTCTCATCAATCAAAGTAACTGCAGGATCGGCTGAAGACATGGAGCTTCGCTCAATGCGCTTTAACCAGTCAGGGTCAGCTTCAAAAGAAGACCTTGCAAACGTAGTTATGGTTGATAAGGATGGCAAGACCTACACCCCAATTGTCTCTTCAGATGGCAAATACTACACAGGTGTATTTAACCCACCTCTCCAGATCAAGAAGGGTGAGCAGACCGAAATCTCCCTCAAGGGCGATATCGTTTCAGGCTCAAATCGAACAATCAAATTCGATCTCTATCGCTACTCAGATGTTGTCGTTCGCGGCAAGACCTTCGGGTACGATGTCCAGCCTACGTCAGCTGATGATGGTGATACATCACAGACAGACGCAGACGGATCGTTCGATGATGACTTGAACCCAATCTACGATGCCTACAAGGTAACCGTAGGAAATGGTTCATTGTCAGTATCAGCAGACAATAGTGTAGTACCTGCACAAAACGTTGTGTCAGGCGGTAGCCAGGTTCCACTCGGCGGCTTCAAACTTGAGGTCAAGGGTGAGCCGGTAACATTCACTTCATGGGCCATTTCAATCACTACGACTGACAATGACTCAGGCGGTGAAAACGGCACCATCACTAGCGTAACTGTTTACGACAAAAATGGTGCGGCAGTAGCAGGTCCTAAGGACTTCTCAGGTGGTGTAGCTGGATCAGCTGCTCCATTTACGATGACCTTCACCGACTCGATCACTGTTCCTGTAGGTGTAAACACGTATACCATCAAGGGTACATTGAACACCGCTTGGGAGAGCAATGACACCATCGCGTTGTCATTCACTCCTTCAACTGGAATCACTTCGATCACTGGACAAACGACCGGTAACTCAATCACGGCGACACCAGCTGTCAGCGTGACTGGTGCTACTATCACAGTTAAGGCGGGTACTTTGGTGGTAACTCCATCAACTTCACTCTCATCACAAAATGTTATCGCTCCTTCAACGAGCGTAGAACTCGGACGCTTCTCGCTTGACGCAACCGCATCAGGTGACGATCTCCGTGTGACGAGCGCAGCATTCCGCAAGACTGTTGTGGGCGCTACAGGTAGTGCATACACAGGGCTCAAGCTCTGGGACGGCACCACCCAGCTCAACACTGGTACCAACGTTGTTGATGCGACAGGTAACACCGAAAACCTTACCTTCACGCTTGATAACAACCTGATCATCACAAAGGGTTCATCAAAGACTCTTACCTTGACAGGTAACATCTCAAGTACGGCTACAGGTGGTGGTACGATCAAGTTTGACTTCTCGGCAGGTTCACCTGACTGGTCAGTGACCACAAAGGCACAGAGTTCAACTGTTTCAGAAACCCTTACCTCATCGGTCAACGGTGCAACCATGACCATCCGCGGTGCTGGTGGTTACTCAGTAGCTCTTGACGCATCAGCGCCAACAGAAATATGGACGCCAGCAGGTTCAACGGGTGTCACACTCAACGTACTTCGCTTTACTGCAACCTCAGAAGAGCTCGCAGTAACAGACCTCCGCTTGCAGATTGACGCGACTGGTTCATCAACCGGTGCCAACTTTGCGGCAATCGAGCTCTGGGACGGCGCAACACTTGTACAGCGCAAAGTTTCCCCATCATTTACTGATGGCGTAGAAGACTTCCAGTTCCCACAATCAGGCATAGGTTCATTCCTTATTCCTAAGGATTCGTTCAAGCGCTTGACGGTGAAAGTTGATCTCGCTGGCATCTGTTCTTCATGTCCTGGTCAAGCGGGCGCATATGTAGGTATCGATTATGATGCCGCAGGTGCAAACGCAACCTCAGGCAAGCAGAAGGCAGTCGGCAAGCAATCAGGTAGCTCGGTACACGCATCAAACTCTTACGGTTCAGATACCGCAGGACAAGGTGTTGTAACCTTCCTCTCGGTTCCGACTGTCGCCAAGATCAATCTCTCATCAAGTAAATTGGTCTCGGGTACGCAGGATCTCTTCATGTGGAGTGTCAAGGCTGATCTAAAGTATGATATTGCAATCAATCGCCTTAGCTTCAAGATTGCAACGTCTGGCGTCACCACCTTGCGCACTACATTGCCTGGATTCCAGGTATATGTCTCACCGAATCCTGACATGTCGAACGCGAAGATCATGAACACGGCAACGGGTTCAGCGGCAGCATTCTTCGATCAGACTCAGAACTTCGATGCAAGTCACAACTTGGTTCTCCGCATCTTGGCGGATAACACGTCTGACTATTCAAACAGCTGGGTAACCATTCCTGCTGGCTCAACGTACTACTTCACTTTGAAGGGTGCAGTGACCACAGATGGTACGGGCGATAGCATTGCAACCACCCTTTTGGGTGATTCAGCTCGCGCTCAGAATGTCGATCTCATCGGCTCTGACCAGCGCCTCTTGGGTACGGTAAGCTCAATCGACCTTGAGCAAGGCCAGTGGTACGGTAAGGCTGGTAATGCAGCATCTACTACGGCATTTATCTGGGCAGACTTCTCGTCAGATGCAGCGTCTTCATCGGCGTCGCACTCAACGACTAGTCACGACTGGATGAACGGCTTCAAGGTTCCTGGTCTTCCGACCACGGGCTTGAACCAGTCAGTTCTCGCCAACTAACCGTTGGTATCAAAATCCTAATTCCTTGTGTTAGGTTCGCCTCGCCCCGAAGGGCGAGGCGAGATAAACAAAAGACCCCCTTTCGGGGGTCTTTTGTTTTTGCTGGATAACCCACGTTGTATTTTTGTCCTATTTTCCTATAATATTGGTATCTATGAAAAAGAATTTTCTCTTTATTGTCTTAGGTATCGCTGTACTCATTTTTGCCGTTTGGGGGATTATAAAGCTCACTTCTCCCGATCAGAATATCCAAACCCCTCCTCCACCTGTTGGCGAGGTTTTGCCGCCGCCACCTTCCGACGATTCAAATACTCCCGATGGCAATACTTCAAAGCTTCAGCCACCTACCGGTTTCGATTCTCTCGATGAAAGCCGTTCAGCCCTCAAGGGTGAGGCGCGCACAAAGGCATATGCATCGTTTACATCACTTGTTGCTGATATCAACAAAAAATCAAACGATCTTCAAGCTTGGTATTCTTTAGGGTCTATCAAAAAAATGTTTGGTGATTATAAGGGTGCCGAGCAGGCTTGGCTTTTTGCGGTAAAGATTGATTCTACTTTCGCTGATGCCTATGCAAACCTCGGCCAGCTCTACTGGCACGATTTGGTAAATTATGTCAAAGCTGAAGAGATGTTTTTAGCGGTTATTAAAAATAATCAAACGATTACTTCTGCTTATATAAATCTTTCAAACCTCTATCGGTACAACTATACGGAGAAAAAAGATGAGGCAGATAAAATCTTATTGCGCGGACTCGAATACAATAAAGACGATTCAAATTTGCTCTCGGCGCTCGCAACCTACTACTACGATATGGGCAAGCGTGATCTTGCAATAATCTACTATGAGCGACTTGTCGCGGCGGATCCAAAAAATAAACAAGCGGCAGAAGATCTTGCAGATTTGCGCGCTGGCAAACCTATCGGGTCGCCGAACTAAAATACTTTCATGAAGCGTCTTTTCTACGCGATCCGGCTCCTTTATTTTTTGCCCCTCGGGGCGTATGCAGCGGGTGGGGCAGTAGTGATTGACGAAGTTTTTTTCAATCCCGCGGGTGCCGACACGGGCTTTGAATATGTAGTGCTCAAAAATACCGGCACCGAGGACGTTGCACTGACCGGTTGGGATCTCTACCCGGACGGCATTGGATATTTTACGTTTCCCAATTTCACGCTTTCCGGTAGTGCACGCGTAACCGTCTTTTTACGCGCTTCAGGGCAAATGAGCGCCGAGAAGTTGTATTTTGCGTCCGCGAGCGGCAATATGGGCAATACATCGGGTTCGGTCGCCCTTTTTTCTAGCTCTTCGCATTCAAAAGATACGATAAAAGATTTTGTTGAATACGGAAAATCAGGTGAGACATGGGAGCCGTCAGCGGCTGATGCAGGGCTCTGGATAAAGGGGGAGCCAGTTCTCATTACAGTAGATGAAGAGGGGGAGGTACTTCGCCGTACAGGTAGTAGTGGGGCGGGCGCTTCACTGTGGAGTGTTACAGATCAAAGCGCTGAAGTATCAAGTGAAGAAGACCTCACGGTTACAGAAGAACTTGCCAAGGAGGCCACTGCGGGTGGGAAGGTATATTCGGGTCCCACCGAGGTTTCAAAGATCCGTGCGCTCGCAGGCAATGATCGTCGTGGTATCGCGGGTGCTGATATGTTGTTTGAAGGAAAAGCTCTCGGTTGGCAAGATGATCGTTTGGAAAGTGAACATACTCGTTTTTTCTGGAACTTTGGTGATGGGGCGATCGCTGAAGGAGAAAATGTTCGTCATATCTATGGGTATCCTGGGACCTATGTCGCAACGCTCTATATTGCCTTGGGTGAACAGACGGCTCGTGATGATATCAAAATTACCGTAGTAGAAAATCCGCTCGTGATAAGTAAGGTTGTCTTCGGTGTTGACGGGCTAATTGAGATTTTCAATCCTTCGGGAGAAAGTATTGATATCTCAGGGTGGCGTCTTAGTAGTTTTCTATTTCCACCCCGCACTTCGATCGCGCCTAAAGCACATACTATTTTTGGAGGAGGGGTAACTGGCATTAATGCCATCGAGGGCATTACGCCACTCACACTTGCGTATCCGGATGGCAAGATAGCTACCGTATACAGGCAAGATAAAAAAATAGTAATGGCCCTACCCACAGATATTCCCCACGAGCCAATCCGTGTACCTGTCAAAGTTTCTATCGCCACTACAACAATATCCAAGGAGATTTCACCGCCCCCCGAGCCTCTTATGGCATCGATTGGCGAGGGAGTATTACCATCTGGAGAAGTACATGCACGATGGTTATTTGGCAGTATAGTTGTCGGTATAGCGATGGGCTTGGGTGTTATGGTTGTCCAGAAGGCAGCTTCTCGCGCATGACATCCGCACAAGAGGCACGGGTCATCGTCATTGTGCCTACTTACAACGAGGAGGGGAATATCAAGAAACTTGCCCGTTCACTTTTTTCGCTCGGCATTCCACATCTTTCACTTATCATCGTCGACGATCATTCTATTGATTCAACAGCGAATATGGTTCGTATCTTGGCGCGCGAATTTCCCATCACACTCATAGAGCGTGAAAAAAAACTCGGTTTAGGCACGGCATATATAGCTGGTTTCCAAAGAGCTCTTCAGATGTCGTGTGATATTATTATTCAGATGGACGGCGATCTTTCACACGATCCACACGATATCCCGCGGTTTCTTGAGAGCATAGCATCGTCAGATGTCGTGCTCGGGTCGCGGTATGTAAGTGGAGGAGGCTCTCTTGCGTGGAGCGCGCGTCGCCAAGCGCTCAGTAGATTGAGTAACTTGTACGCGCGCACGATGCTTGGGTTACCGTATCATGATATTACGAGCGGCTTTAAGTGTTTTCGGAGAGAGGCGCTCGCTACGATATCGTTCGATAGATTTATTTCGGTAGGGTATGTTTTTCAGGTAGAGACTATCTATCGGGCGCATCGGCTGGGGCTCCGAATCACGGAGATGCCGATTATTTTTCACAAGCGCGAAGCTGGCAGGTCAAAACTCACTTTACATATTGTGTTTGAGAGTTTTTGGAAGATTTTTAAGTTGCGTTTGCATGGATAGCAAAAAGATTATTTTTGCTCTACTTATTATTACCAGTGTTTTTTTGCGTCTTTATGCTTTGGGCCGCGGAGATACATTGACTGATGAAGTGTTGATCTCGTTTCGTGCCGTTGACATGCTTGACTTCGATGAGGCAGAAGACCAAACAACTCCACTGGAATGGTTTGACCCCGATCGTCCATGGTGGACTCATCTTTCTTTCCATGACCATCCGCCATTTGTTTTTTTGATGCAATATCTTTCAATGAATATATTGGGCGAAACCAATGTCGGTTTTCGTTTTCCCTCAGTTCTCGCAGGTCTCGGCACTCTTTGGTTAGTGTGGCGCATTGGCAAAGAGTTGGGTGGAGAGAAAGTGGGGTTTTTTGCCGCGGGCTCTCTCGCGCTTACCGTTAATCATATTTATATATCGCGCATCGGCCTTCAAGAGTCATTCGTTCTCTTTTGGATAGCATCGGTATTATGGGCGCATCTCTACGCGCTACGGTCCCACCCCAAATGGTTTTTACTTCTTGGCGCGTGTCTCGGCGGCGCTTTTTTGACGAAGTATACAACTTTTGCGCTCATACCTATTTTAATTTTACATCTTTTTATCTTCCGGCGTGATGTTGTGCGCAAGCATTGGCGTTGGCTAGCAGGAGCCGTGGGGGTGTGTCTTTTCGTTTTTTCTCCAGTGCTCATCTACAATGCTGGTCTCTACGCTACGCGCGGGCATTTTGATTTTCAATTTTCGTATCTGGCGGGACAACATCCGTCTGAATGGCAAGTGACACCTGGTAAAGAGGTAGGAACATTTGGATCGCGTGTCATGTCTTTTATGCCGACGCTCTTGAGCATCAATTCTCCTCTTTTTCTCTTAAGTGCTCTTGCTGGAATAATATTGATGATTATACGCCCGCGCCGATTTGAGCTGCTCGCATTTGCTTTTTTTGTATATTGCTTATTTATCGTCGGTATCATCGGGACTTCTCACAGATTCCTATCGATGCTCACGCCATTTTTTGCCATTGCAGCCGGGGTATGGTGGGCGTGGTGTTACGATCGTGCGCGTGGCCGGTGGCGTTATATATTTAGTACTGTAGTATGCTTTGTTGTGGCGTTTGAGGTGTTGTATGCATACAATAGTCAGATTAAATATTATCCGTTTGGATCGCCTGTTGTTGCGTATGCCGAGGGTGCTCGCTCTGAAAATTTTAATTGGGGATACAATGAGCTTGGTATGTACATCAATCAAGAGTTAGAAGGCAAGCGTCCCGCCCAAGCATTCACCATGAGGTATCATTTCCTCGAAGAGGCTCATCGAAAGGCTCTAGAAGTTCAGGAGCGTCAGCGGCTCGCGCTTTATTCGGCGGTGGTTGTGTATGACTACAATATATACAATGTTGCACAAATCTGGTTGCTCGATCGTCTCAACGTGTATCATGCTTGGCCCGCAGTGAGTATGTCACAGTATTTGGCGTTTATGCGAGCCCAAGGACATTCTAACCTTCTTGATACAGGTTTTGATTATTACTATTTTATTATTGCTACTGATGCAGTGCCACAAAAAGGATCTGGGCACCGCACTAAAGACGCGGAGATCTTTGAGGCAGAATTGCGTCGTCGCGGGCAAATACCTCTATCTATTAGCAATAAGCGCGGCCAAGAGGCGTTCCGTGTTTATAAGACGAGAGGAAAATAATAGGAGTGGCGACTTTTAAGATCTTTCGTAGACTCCCGCAGTAAGCGTCACCATTGATTGGATAGAAAAATCACGAATGACTTTTTTACGCGCTTCCTCACCAAAAATTTTACGATCATTCGCTTCGCGCAAGAGGTGAGAGACCGCGTTGATGATCTCTTCAGGCGAGCGGGGGTTTACTAAAATGCCGGTTTTAAGGTTTTCAACAATTTCCGGATTACCACCAACACGCGTGGCGATGATAGGAATCTCCGCGAGTGATGCTTCCAAAAGGGTGTAGGCAAAACCTTCTTTGATCGATGGTAAAACAAAAATATCAAGCGCTTTAAGATAGGTAAACGCTTCAGGGAGGTAGTCGATCAAAAATACATTGCCGCTGATATGACGACGCATAATCTCATTTTCTAAGAATTGCTCGTCTTCTCCCCACCCGATGAGAAAAAAAACGGCATGCGCGTCAACTTTGGTGATATGCGCCGCTGCCTCGAGAAGATATCCCAAGCCCTTGTTTTTTGTGTATTCGGCGATGGTGCCAACGACAAACGAAGGTTTTATATGAAGTCCTGCTTTTGCTATCAAAATATCGCGAGCTTTTTGGCGGTCGAGAAAGATATGTTTTTTTACATCAACGCCGTTGTGTATCGCTATGAGTTTGTGCGCGGGTGCTATGCGTTCATGAAGACCAATAGCGTGATCAAAATCAGAGACGCAAATAATACTGTCTTGGAATAGGGCGCCGAACTTTACCAAGAGTTTGAGTGTCTTTTTTTGCCACCGCGGGCGTTCTTCCATAAAGGGCCAGCCGTGGGTACTCGAGACAATAGTGGGTACACCCGCGATGCGTCCTGCAAGAGCCCCCATGGCACTTGCCTTGGAGCTGTTGAGATGTACGATATCAGGCTTGAGTCTGCGAAAAAGTGTTATGAGGCGAAAAAACGCAAAAATATCTTTGAGCGGATTGACATTGCGTTCAAGGTCGCCAATCTCATAGAAAGGAATGCCGCGTTCCATGGCTTTGACACGCAGGGGACCTGAGCCGCCGGCGGCAAGCATGATATCAAAACGATCTCGCGGTAGATAATCTACCAAATCGATGATATATTTTTGTGCGCCACCCCACACAGACTTCGTTGAGACAAACAAAAGGCGCTTCTTTTCTTGATTGCTGATATGAGCCATTTATTTTATAATAAGCTAACAATGTCACACGGGCAATCGCCATTGGTTATCGTTTGTACGACAGCGTATTTACCAGCCATTGGTGGGGCAGAACTTGCTATTTATGAGATCGCCAAACGCAGCCCTGCTCTGCGTTTTTTGATTGTTACTTCCCGGTTCTCGCGGAAAGTACCGAAGCACGAGAAAACGGGCAATATTGAGGTTTCTCGCGTGGGGTTTGGTATAGGTCTCGACAAGTGGTTTTTGCCTCTCTGGGGCGGGTTTATCGCCTTCTGGCGCGCCAGGCGCGAGCCCAAGGCTCTTTTGTGGGGCATGATGGTATCACAGGGTACGATTGCGGCTCTTGTAGTTAAAACGCTCTCGCCACGCATTCCGTTTGTACTCACCTTACAGGAAGGTGACGCGCCCGACTATTTGCAGAGAGGCAGAGGAGGACTCATCTGGTTTTTTTGGAAACGCGCACTAAAGCGCGCAAATCAGGTGACAGCCATCAGTAAGTATCTTCAAGGTCTTGCTTCTGAAGCAGGACGGAGCGATGTTCACCTTGTGCCAAATGGCGTTGATGTCGAATCTTTTAGCAAACGCGATGAAGACGCTACACATGCTATTCGCGCGAAACATGGTATTAGCGATAGCGATATTGTCATACTCTCCGTCTCGCGGCTTGTAATTAAAAATGGTCTTAATGATTTGATTGGTGCCTTTGCAATTTTTTTGCGAACGCACTCAAACGCAAAATTACTCTTGGTGGGCGAGGGAAGCGAGCGATCAAAGCTTGAAACTCTTGTAAAAAACGATGGCGTTGCAGATCGCGTTATATTTGTGGGCGCGGTTGCACCACGAGATATTGTGCCATATTTTCATGCGGCGCAAGTTTTTGTGCGCCCATCGCTATCAGAGGGTATGGGCAATGTATTTATTGAAGCGATGGCCGCGGGCATTCCAGTAGTAGCAACGGGTGTTGGCGGTATCGCTGATTTTGTCAAAGACGGTCAGACAGGCATTATTGTTTCGGTTGGCGATGTGCAAAATATTGCCGAAGGTATTGCGCGCGTTGTCAGCGATCCAGATTTGCAGAAAAATCTTACACACAATGCTTTTGCAATGGTTGAGCGGCGTTATGAGTGGGATCTGATTGCCAAACAGATGAATCAGATATTTACCGAAACATTGCTATGAATATTCTTTGCGCGACAGGCATCTATCCTCCGGAGATTGGCGGTCCAGCTACTTTTGCAACTATGATAAAAAAAGAATTACCCCTGCGCGGTCACACCGTTCGTATCGTGACCTATGCTGATGCGCGATTGCTCGAAGAGGGTGTTACGAGTGTTATGCGCGCCCTACCAAAGGGTGCGCGTCACATCGCATACTTTTTTGCTCTCGTGCGCAATATGTTTTGGGCAGATGTTGTCGTAGCGCTTGATCCCGTGAGCGCGGGGTTCCCTGCGATGTGGGTGGCTCATTTATTTCGTAAGAAATTTATTTTGCGCTTGGTGGGTGATTATGCGTGGGAGCAGGGTACGCAGAGATATGGCGTCGGTGCACTACTCGATGAGTTTTTAGATAAGACATGGTCACCGCCGGTGGAGCGCTTGCGGCGCATTGAGAAGAGGGTTGCCCTCTGCGCCCGCAAGGTTATTGTACCGTCAGCATATTTGGCGAGCGTTGTAGAACGGTGGGGCGTTACCAAAGAAAAGATTGTGATAGTACCCAATAGTGTTTCCGCGCCAGTGCTATCAGAAAAATCAGTAGCGCGCGCGTCTCTCGGGTTTACTGATGAGTGTGTGGTGATTTCAGTTGGCAGATTGGTACCATGGAAAGGGTTTGCGTCGCTCATAGATGCTACAAAAAATCTTTCAATCTTTCTGGTGATTATTGGTGACGGACCTGACAGCACAGCACTCAAAGAGCGCGCAGCAGGAGCTCATAACATACGATTTACGGGTGCGCTTCCCAAAGACAAGCTTGCCCAGTATCTTGCAGCAGCTGACATTTTTGCGCTTAACACCGGGTATGAGGGTTTCTCACACCAGCTGATAGAAGCTATGGCGGAGGGTCTTGCGATCGCCACGACAGATGCCGGAGGCAACAAAGAAGTAGTAAAAGGCGACGAGAATGCGCTTGTAGTAGCGTATAATGCTATAGACGAGTGGAAGAGATCGATCGCGCGCCTCGCCGGAGATTCCGTATTGCGAGAGCGTTTAGGTAAAAATGCTCAGACTACAGCGGCTCTCTATACCACCAAGAAAACAGTAGATGCTTTTGAACAAGTCCTACACTCACTATGAAAGTTTTGATGATGAGCACCGATAGATCAGTCTTTGATAAAGATTCGGCTTTTCGTGCGCGCTTGGCACTGTATGGCACTAAGGTAGGTCATATCACGGTACTAGCGTTAGGCGTGCGCGGCGATGAGCAATTGACAGATCAGGTACATGTCATGGGCGTGCGCGGCATGACAAAGATAGGCTCGCTCTACGCCGCTTACAAAAAAGCAAAGAAGATATTAGACATCAATCCGGTGTCTTGGGTGGTAACAACCCAAGATGAGATCACGGGACTCGTGGGGTTTCGGCTTCGTGGGATTTTTGGTGTGCCATGGCGTGCCGAAGTACATACCGATATCATGAGCCCATGGTTTGGAAAAATATTTTTTACCAACAAAATCCGTAAGTTGATATTTCGCCTGACGATTTCTCGTGCCTCGTGTATTCGTGTAGTGAGTAAGCGTATCAAGTCAAGTCTCGAGCACAAAAGATTTGTACGCGCTCCCATTGTTGTCGTACCGGTAAAGCCGCGAGAACCACTCGTACACGCATCGCCTCCCCGCGAAAGATTTTTTCTCGTCATCTCACGCCTTACTAAAGAAAAAAATGTTGCTCTCGCTCTTTTTGCTTTTTCTGATATAGTGGCAACTACAGAGGATGTTATCCTCAAGATCGTAGGTGATGGGCCAGAGAAGGCAAGGCTCGAGCGCCTTGCCGCGCATCTTGGTATTCGCAATCGCGTGGTATTTTTGGGGTGGCAGAAAGAAATTGACAGTTCTCTTTCGGGTGCGGTAGGCGTACTCTCAACTTCATGGTACGAAGGATTCGGCCTTTCTCTCCTTGAAGCGATGGCCGCGGGATATCCAGTCATCACGACTGATGTAGGTATCGTAGGAGAAACTCTCAAAGATGGCCAGTCGGGTCTCGTGGTGCGGCCCGGTGATAGGGCGGGTTTTGCCAATGCGATGGCGCGTCTGTTACAAGATACGAAGCTCGCTGTGCACTTGGGCAATGCCGCAAAAGAGGCGTCGCGACTTTATTTTGATGAAGCTGTCTATTGGCAAGCATTTGATGCGTCATTTTCCGTATGCAAACCAAAAAATTAAAACTCGTCTATATACTGCCGGAGTTTCGGCGTGATATTGCTACGCATTTTTATCATAAGGTAGAGATGCTCGAGCAGCTTGGGTATGAGTTCGAATTATTTTTAATCATTGAGCGAGGCGAGGCGCCAGAAAAGTTTGCCAATGTGTATGTGCAGTATTTTCATTGGTTACCGTTTCGTGCACTTGAGCTTTTTTCTATTTTACTTGCACTGCGTCTTTCAGGATACCGAAAGTTTTGGACGCACTATTCGTTTATCGCAGGCAACATAGCGCCGCTTTTTGGCAAAAGTTTTTATTGGAATTGCGGTATGCCGTGGTTGTACCAGCGTGGTAAGATAGAGGAGTTTTTCTTTTGCCGTGCGATGAAGAAAAATATACTGGTCACCGGTACCGAGGGCATGAAGGGCGCGTATATAAAAGAATATAAGCTCAACGCAGGTCGCGTGCGCGTGGTGCCCAACGGCATTAATCTTGCGCGGTATATGCCATGGCGTAGCAAGCGCGCTGAGGCGCGTGCCGAACTCGGTATTACCTCTGAGCAAAAAGTAGTTTTGTTTGTACATCATTTATCAAAGCGCAAAGGGGCAAATCGCATCAAGCCGATAGCCGAACGCTTTGCTGACGATCAATCAGTTATATTTGTTGTCGCAGGTTCTGGCCCGCTCGCAAGTGAGATTATAGGCGGCAACATACGGCGCGTGGGCGATGTGCCTCAAGACATTATCCCGCGCTATTTCGCTGCCGCCGATGTGTTTTTGATGCCGTCAGAAGAAGAGGGCTTCCCCAATGTGTTGTTAGAAGCGATGGCGATCGGTGTGCCAATCGTTGCGAGCGATGTGGGTGGTGTGCGCGAGATCGTATCGCCAAGCGCGCAAGATTTTGTACTATCAGGTGATGATGATATGTTCGCGCAAAAAATAAAAACATTGTTTGCGGACAGCGCTTTGGCAAGTCGCATCGGGGAGGAAGAAAAGGCGTGGATCACGCGCTACGATATGCCCAAGGCAGTGAAAGCTTTTACTGCTCTTGTGAGCGAGAAGCAATAACCGCGATATCTCGTTCAATTGAGCGAGATTTTTTTATAGCGAGTTCAATGGCAAAAGCGATCCAGAGTATCGTAAAACCAAATAGAAGATGGGTGAGGAGTGGGTGAAATATAGCGTCGGAGAAGAACATAGTTTCAAGTACGAGTGCTATGGTGGTAGTCGCGATGATGATAAAAAAATCTTGGAAAAAGCGAAGCGGACGGAAGATGGCTATCATGCCTCCAAATATACCTCGCGATTTTCTCGTAGCCATAGAGGTTTCGAGTGACGAGAGGGGAAAGTGCTCAGGGTGTTTAATATATTTTTTGGCATAGATTTGCGGCGCCAAGCTATGCATGACGCGTAGTGAGACGAGTGCGAGGCCTCCGAGTGCGCCAGCGACAACTAAAAATATGGGCGAGGTAATGGATATTTTTGTAATACCAACAGCGAGTGTAAGCGAGAAAAGTGGCGGGATGATAAGGTGATTGATCTCATCCCAAAAAATACCGCGGAGTGAATAGGTCTCGCGCAGACGGGCAAGCTCGCCATCGACTTTATCAAGGATGACATTGAGATAGAGAAACCCAAGTCCTACGAGTTTATACTGCCAGTCAAAAGCTACAAGAAATGCGCAACCAGCAAAGCCCGCTACAATACTGGCGATTGTCACTTGGTTTGGTGTGACGCGGGTACGGGCGACGAGACGAGTGATATAGATCGATGGGCCGCGCTGAAACAGAATATAGCCGGGTGGCCTGCGCCACCCGTCAGGGTTTGTTTTTGCGCCCTGCAGGCGCTCTCGAAGTTCTCGGGTAGATTCCATAGGATTAGTGACCTTTAATGCCTCCCAAGGGCTTTAACCAGGCTACTGGCTCTATACTACCAGATTTTTTAAGCTCATCGACTACGGCGTATAATCCCTCGCTCGTATAATGCTCTTTTTTTATCAGGTCTTGTTCTTTGCGTTTGGAGACGAGTGTATACTGCGCGGGAGTTATTTTTTGTGATTTCCCGTCTTTGATATATTCGCCGATTTCTTTTGCGGCTGATGGTGTCGCTGACCATAGTGACTCTTCAGCATCACCACCGACAGCAAGGCACGAGAGCGTGCCCACATCGCCCGCTATCATGACCGGTTTGCCCGTAAATACCCGCATTGCGTCTTGACGATGCACGACAAGCTCTTGTCCATCAATGGTTTCTTTCATGATTGAATTATGAGCGGCGTCCCAGACGAAGTGCGCTTTACCCTTGGGCAAGGCGTCATTGATGCGCTTGAGAAGTGCGAGACGAAATGCGTAGCCGTAGTTCAAGCCAATTCTGATCGATTGCCATAAACGCTTGCCTTCGGGCGAGTTGATAGGTGTCTCAGGAAATGGTGTGCGCGAGAAATATGCATGCCAGCGTGCGCCAAAGTGTTTAATACCTTCAGGCGCGGCAAAATGAAACATGAGTTTTAAGAAAAAGAGTGCTAGTTTTTCAAGTGGTGCATTCTTTTCTCGTCGCCCAAAGTAGCGGCCAAGGTGATAGGTCGCATGCCCGCCACCACCATGATAAAAAATCAAAATATCACCCTCCGCGATATTCCACGCGGACGCGATTTCTGGCTTATCAATTTTTTCTACCGTGTGGAGCTCAAGAAAATGATTGCCGCCGAAGTTATAACCTATCTCATGGCGTCCGTTGGTCCATGACGAGCGTGGGACAATGTCACCAAGATCAATTTCTTTTTTTTCAGCATTAGAGATGATATTGCCGCCGTATTCCATATGCGCGAGTTCTTCAGCATCAATGCCGTATTTGCGTGCTGCCGCAGGCGCGCCTTCAAGAAAAAATTGCCGAAGCTCTTCGCGCGTAAGATCATATTTAGTTGAGGGTTTCTCATAGGTGCCGAGCCACGCCAAAAATCCTTTAAAGCGGCTTTCGCGGGGGAGGACGCCAGCGCGAAGTCGCGTAGCAAAGTCTTTGAGAAATTCAGGCGAGAAGTCTTCTTTTTTGAGTGTTGTGCGAAATACACTCATACCGCAGTTCATCGCAGGCGCGGTCAGTTGCGGCACAATGGTATCTTTGGTCGCCGCTACAAATTGTGGGGGAGATTCAAGGCCTGCCTTTGGGTGAATATTGGGGAGACATACCGGAGGCCGCGCCAGGCTGTGCACGCGCGTAATACGCCCGAGCTTTCCTCGAATTTCTGGATGTTCGATGTTGTCGCAAGAAAAAAGCATAAAGTTATTGTATTATAACGATTTTCGGGTTCGGGGGCTACTATTGACAAATTATACTATATACGGAATGACTCTCAAGCAGATGATCGCGGTGGGCAAGTACGACTGGAGCAACCCCGACATCACGCCCGAGCGTTTCCCGATCAACGGAGGGGGCATCGTCGAGTCGGTTGCCGAGGCGATCCACTTCAACCACAACATCTCGTCGGACGATGCAGAAGCCAAGCTCGACCGCACGGGACTGCGTCCCGGCAGGATCGAAGAGCTGCTCACCTTCGGAGCTACCTTCCCGGACATGCAGCGGAAGTTCCCGATCGTGGCGCTCGGCTCCTCCTGCGAGTTCATTGGCAACCGCTTTGCCCGGTGCGCGCTTGCGTGCACCGGGTTTCACTTTTTTGTATACTAAAGACGACAAATGAAAAAGAGAGCGCAACGGTGCAATCGTATCTTGGGTTATTATCGCACGGGAATGCTAAGAAGTTGAAAATGAATGTTTATCTTACCCCTTGAACACGTCGAGTAGCGAGGGCAAACTGGTCAAAATATGGCAGAAGGTTCTCAAAAGTGGTGCCATATTCGTGCCCGCCAAAGACTGCATCGCAAAAAACTTCGCGCGCGCGCGCCACTTCTGTTTTTTCTGCCAGATTCAGGCGCGTATCTGCAATAGTTAAATCCAAAAGTTCCAGTCCGCGTTCAACGGCTCCCCAAAATGTTTTTTCGTCTTTATCCTGCCAGCGCCCGGCGCGGCTCACCTCGCTGCCAATATTGCCGAGTTGCTCCTCCAAGCTCAATTTGTGCCATCTTTCCGGGTCCATGTTATATGAGAATAAGTGTGTGGACGATAGACTTAATTTTTTCGCGAATCGTTGCATCCTCCACGCCACGCGAGCGGTTGTTAAGCCACGGCTTGAGATTGATCATCGAGTCAAATTCAATAAATTCAGAGCAGGATTTTTCTGGATATATATTGATGCCCCAGGTATGTTCGCGCTTCGAGTGTTCTTGTTCGGTCAGTACAACTTCTTCATCTGCGTGCAATCCACCACCAATTGCCATGATACCTTGTTCTATATCCACCACTGCTTTTACCAGTTCGCCAAATCCTTCATGTGCCATTCGCACAAGTTCCGCTTTGGTAATAGTTTTTTTGATGATTTGTATTTCCATAGCTTAGTTTAGTATATCAAACTTTAGATATTATCCTTTAAACACCGCGAGCGGGCGGAGACGGGCGACGGGGCGCGCAATACCTTCACGCTCAAGGGTTTCGGCTACATAATCAATGCCTTCATTTGTAATATGCTCTACCACGCGTTTAAACGGTGAGCGTGTCTGATAGATGTGGGTGACAAAGTTTTTGGGGTGTGGGCGCGAAAGACCCTCTGCTTGCATTTTTTTAATAGTCACGCCCGCTCCGTGGTCGGATGCAAAAAGATGCTCCTCGGCTTTATCAAGACCGATGGCGATATACGAGTTGGTAGTATTAAATCCTGAAATGATAAGGGGTTGGCCGGGAAACGCGCGGTTTGCGGTGTGACGATGCACGATAAGTTCCTCATCGCCTATTTTTTCTTTCATGATTGCGTTGTGAGTTGAGTCAACAATGAGTGAGGCGGTCACGCCTTTTTTGGGCGATACTTTTGCGAGCGTGTCGATGATGCGCCGTGCGATCGCCATGCGAAATCCATAGCTGTAGTTAAGTGATGCTTTGGTGGCTTGCCAAAGGCGATCGCCTTCAGGTGTGCCAAGCGGGATTTCCATAAAAGGTTTGGGCTTGAAATAATACCGAAAGCGCTTTGTGGCGTATTTCCAGTTTTTCGGGTTTCCAAAATGAAAGAGCGCTTTGAAAAAGAAAAGCACACATTTTTGGAACGCGGTATTTTTCTTGCGGTTACCAAAGTAACGGCCGACATGATACGAGACGGCACCTCCACCGCCGTGGTACATGATGACAATCGATCCTTCTTTTAGGCCCCAGTCACGCGCTTGCTTGATATCAATCATTTCTTCGACATATTGGATCTCCAAAAAATGATTGCCGCGAAATCCATAGCCAAGGTCGTGCCGCCCCGATCTCCATGAGATGCGCGGCAAGATATCTTTGAGATTGAGCGAGGTTTGTTCGTCTTTGGAAAAGACTGATCCGCGGTATTCGACGCGATCAAGAAATTCAGCTGGAAGGTTGTAGCGTTCTACTGCTGCCTCGGCACCGCGCTTGATGATATCGGTAAACTCTTCCTCGGTCAGGTCATACGGTTTATGGGGGCGACCAATGAGACCGAGCCATAAAAGAATATTTTTAAAGTGGCCGTACCGAGGGCCAAGATTTGACCGCAGTTCGTAAAAAAATGATTCAAAAAAAGAATGGTCAATATCTTTGACCGATAGTGTGGTGACCAGCGCACCCATACCACAACCAACTGATGGTGCGGTGAGCTCGGGCACGATAGTGCCGCGGGTGGCTGCCGCAAACGAAGAGGGGCCTTCCGTGCGTTCTTTTATATGAAGGTCGGGGAGGCATACCGCGGGACGCGCGAGTGACGGCAGCGCAGTAATAGTAGCGAGAATATCACGCGTACGCTCGTCATCAATATTACAGCCCAGTGAATGAACTTTTTCACGATCCATGATAGCATTATGGTACCCAAAAACGCCTTCATTTTCAACGATGATTGTCTGGTATCTTACAACACTCACATATCCTTCAACGCTCGCCAACCGCCTCCAGGTCATGAAGATGACGGAGGCCTTTTCGCGTCATGCCGTCGTTACTCTCTGGGTAGCCAGTATGGGCGACAAGAAAAAAGAAGTGCTCGAGAGCTACGGCGTCAAAGGAGATATTGCGATCAAAGAGTTACCGGTGGCGTCAGGTATATTGTGGCCACGAAGCTTCTTTCGAGCGTTGGCGTTTCGGCGCATTGTTCGCGAAGCTCCACCGCAAACAGTGTTTTACACGCGCGACGTATTGCTCGCCTTTTTTCTTTCTTTTCTTTCGCCACGATTTCGAAACAATTTCTTTTTTGAATGCCATTCGTTGGGTAAATTTCCAGACTTTATATATCAAAAAGTTTTTCGAGCAGCACGTGGTGTTATCTCAACAAACCAGGGCAAAGTTCGGGTTATAAGGGAGAAGTATGGCATTAATGAAGATCGTATCTTTGCGGCTGGCAACGCCTTTGATGAACATTTTAGCCCTTCTCTTCCACGTCAGGATGCGCGAAAAGAGGTAGATTGGCCGCAAGATAGACGTATTGTTTTGTATGTGGGTAGTACTCAAGCTTGGAAGGGTGCTGATATGCTAGAAGAGCTTTCATATAAGATGAAAGACGTTCTTTTTATAGTGCTTGGGGCTTCGCAAGAAAAAAAGACAGGGAATTATTGGGCGCTCTTGCCAGTTCAATATCATGAAGTGCCAAAATATCTTCGTGCAGCTGATGTGCTTTTGGCTCCGTATAGGCAGGATAGTGAGCGGGCAAATTTCTTTTTTTCTCCCATTAAAATTATGGAATATCGTGCATCAGGCACTCCAATTATTGCTACCAAGCTTGGTTCCATCGAAGAAATTTTTGGTGATGAGGTGGTGCGAGAGGAAATCTCCGCAGAATTTCCATCTATTAAGTTGGTAAGGGCAACGGCTGGTGATTTCCAAGCAGCCCTTGAAAAGCTTTTTACCCAGTACAAAGATGTACAAGAGAGGCGAGAACGTCAGGCATTGGAAAATCGTGAAAAATATTTAAGATCAAGCTGGAATGGTCGAGCTGTTCTTGTAAAACAATTCATAGAGAGATTTAAATGAAAATTTTCTTAAAGAGGAACGCTTTTTTTGGCGTTCTTTTTTTAGTTGTCTTCGGGCTAGGTCTTGTGCATCTCGTAATATTCCGTTATACGATGAATCCTGATGGTATTTCATATCTCGATATTGGCGACGCTTTTTGGCGGGGGGATTGGAGTGGTGCGCTAACGACATATTGGAGTCCGCTCTATCCTTTTATTTTGGGATTTGCATTGTGGCTCATGGGATTTTCGCCTGCCACAGAGTTTACTGTGGTGCATATAGTAAATTTTTTGTTGTATCTTGGCTCGTTCGCAGCGTTTCTTTTTTTTCTCCGCACCTTACTCGATCATGAAGAGATAGTTGACGCTCACGATCGCGCCCTCTTTTTTATCTTTGGTACAAGTATTTTTTTGACGGTAGCGCTGAGCATGATAACTATCAGTCATGTTACACCTGACATGCTTGTCGCATTGCTCATGTATGCTGTTTCAGGATTGTTTATCATTTTTCGTACGCAACCACAGACGTGGCATTATATAGTGCTCGGCAGTATCCTCGGGCTCGGATATCTTACTAAGGCGATTTTATTTCCTTATGCATTGGTGGTTTTGGTTCTCGTGTTTCTCGTTGTCAAAAAAGATCGGACAAAAAACTTTGGGTTAGGTGTCGCGGGAAGTATTTTTTTGCTGTGCGTGTTGCCTTGGGCATTTAGTATATCGGTCGCCAAAGAGCAATTTACTTTTGGTGATACGGGTGCCATTAATTATGCCTGGTTTAATAACGGTGTCCGCCCTTTTATACACTGGCAGGGAGAGGGGGATGCAGGGGCACCCACTCACCCTACTCGAAAAGTCTTTGATAACCCCGTGGTATATGAATTTAATGATGGCCATGCAGTGACCTATGCACCATGGTTTGATCCGGGGTATTGGTATGCTGGTCTTAGACCACATATTTCTTTATTGAATATCATACGTACCAGCTGGGACGGTTTCTCCATGCTTGCCAGTGATATGATGTATTATTTTAGTTTTATACTGCTAATGATCGCCGGTATTTGGTGGCGCGAAGAAAATAAAAGAGAGGCATTTTGGAAGTTTTGGCGCGCTTATTTTCCTTTAGTAATTTCGAGTAGCATCATTCTCGGGTTGTATGTTGCCGTATCTGTTGAAAGTCGTTATACGGCGCCGTTTCTTGTAATTGTGCCCGCAGTATTTTTTGTTTCGATCTATGCCAGTGTCAAAAAAAGAGATTTGCCTTATGCACGTATCGTTGTCGTTGCGGGGACGATTTTGGCAGTATTGATTACTGGTGCGCGCAACATGTATGATGTCACTCATTTATTTATTTCAAACCCACGGCATTATCACCTAGAAGTCGCCGACGGATTGAGAGAGATCGGTGTACCAGAAGGCGAGCCGATGGCGTACATTGGTCATGGCTCGGGCGGTATGAGCGCTTATTGGGCGCGTCTTCTGCGCGCAGAGATTATCGCTGAAGTACCCGAGGAGGGGCAGAAAATGTTCGTCGAAGGAAGTGTCGAGATGCGCAGAGAGGTGCTCAAGGCATTTGCTGGTGCTGGTGCCCGTTGGGCAGTATGGGAATATGCACCTGCATGGGCACAAGAAGAAGGCTGGCGGCGCATTGACCAGACGGTGTATTTTTTACGAAAGCTTTAGCGCGGTTTTACGCTCCAGACGTCACCCCATTGGTGAGGGTCGAAGCGCTTGTCGTCTTCTATTGATTCTTTAGTGGTCGCGGTTGATGCGCAGAGAAGTATCGTGTTGTTCTCGAGCGATACCCAGCCATTTGCGTATCCAGGGGGAATGACAACTACATTTGGTTTGCGCTGCGAACTAACAAAGGTGTATTTTTGTTCAGGATTTTGAGGGTTGAGCGCTACAAATTTTGCCATACCTTGGAGGATGGTGAAGTATTTCCATTCGCGTTCATGGAAATGAAACCCTCGGATAGTGCCGGGGGAGTGGTTTACCACATAGTAAACGCGCTTTACGGGTACTTCGGCATTGTCAAGAAAGGGGGCGAAATGCCCTCGGTCATCAACAAAGACGGATCCATCTTTGGCGTGGGGGATATGTTCCATGTTTGCGAGTATAGCGCGTTTGTCTAAAATTTCAACCATATAAAAAGAAATCCTCCACTCTGCAGCTGCAGAGTGGAGGTGATGGTGGCTGTGGCAATCAGTGGCGAGGATCACGAGCGATATCGCCTTTGTCGGAGTAGGCGATGATGCGATCTATCTCCGCCTTCACCATGGTGATGTCGAAGGGGAGCTCTTCGAACGGAACGCCAAGGATGGCATGCCACATCTGCGCATCGGGAGGGAGGCAGGTCGCGGCGGTTCGGCGAATGCGCGGCACATGGTAAGAGGAGCTCACGATCGTGATGTGCTTCGCTCTCTTCAAGGTCGGGTCGCTCGCGACGAGCTGGAGTTGCGTGAGGGTGTTTCCGATGCCGACCGCGTCATTGTCTAGAAGGCGGATGATGTAGTCGGGTATACCCTCAGACAGCGCCATTTGTCGAAGATGTGGCAGAGCCAGTGTCAGCCCCACGAGATAGAAGAACGGGATCGGAGGAAGACGCTGCTGCTCCTTTTTCGCCTTATCAGCGACATAATGCCAAATCCTGGCGCCGAATCGTACGCGCGCGAGATTCTCGCGGTTCCGTACACGGAATGCCATATCTCCGGTGCTCCGCGGATTGAAGTAATCGAGGATGATGACCGCGTCCGTCCGGTGTGGGAGAAATTGTGGTTCGGTGATCGTGTACGCGAATTCCCTCAAAAGGTTCTCTTCGAAACGCATTACCACCTCCTTTCAAGGTAGTATAGTTTTTGGGTGCTTTTAGTTCGAGCGCACTATACCACTAAATTTTGTTTTTGGCAACGTGTTTGATGTTGCTGTAGGTATCGCTATCGATGTCTTTGATGCGAGTGCTTTTGAGAAGGGTTGCTACTTCTTGGATGCCAAACACTACATCTTTATTTTTATCGACTGAGATAATTTTATCTTTGAGTGCTTTTTTAGTGCTCACATGGTAATGTCGATTGTCTTCAAAGCGCTGGTCAGTATATTCGATCTTGCAGTGGGTAAATTTTTGAACAAGCTTTGCCACTGTTTTTACATCATAATTATCTGTAGCTACGTTGTAGACGCCAGTTTTTTTAGTCGAAGTGTTGTGTACTAAGGTTTGAGCGATATTCTTTACGTGAATGAGCGGGCGTCGCTGGTTGCCACCAAATACAGTAAGCACTCCACGATTGATGGCTGCGGCAGTCAGTGTGTTGACCAAAAGATCGGTACGAAGACGCGCATAGTCGTCAGAGATACCAAAAGCAGTGCCAAGTCGAAACATGATGGCGTTAGGGTGCTTTAAGAGGATATCTTCCGCATTGAGTTTAGTGGTGGCATACAAAGAGAGCGGTTTGACCGGAGAGTCTTCGTCGAGTAGTTGTTCATTTGATCCATAGACTGAGCACGATGAAGTGAAGATGATGCGTCCACGGTAGTTTTTCGCAAGCCAGCCGATTGCTTTTTCATTAATCTCAACAGCAGCAAGAGGGTGTAGGTAGCAGGCACCATCGCCGACAATGGCGGCGAGCCAGATGATATCAGTAAATTTGCCTATAATGCTTTTAAGTTTCTTTGTGTCACGCACATCACCAAAAATAAATTCCCCACATGGTTTAAGGTAGCGATCCTCGTACAGAAGATTGTCGTATACGGTATACGGTATTTTTTTCTTTTGGAGAATATCGGTGACGGCGCCCCCGACAAATCCAGCACCTCCAACCACGAGTACATTCTTTTTGAGTTTCATTGGTTTTCACTTTATCACGCCCTCTATATTTTTGCGAGACCCTCTCCGAGCTCAATATGTGGTGTCCACTCCAATTCTTTTTGTGCTTTTGCGATAGAAAGACGGAGGACAAAAGGGGGTGCCGCAGGTTTGCCTGATAGGTGAAATGGTATTTCTTTGCCAAGCGCGAGGCCGATTTGGGTAGCGATGTCGCGGAGCGTATACGCGCGTGGTCCGCTGACATTATATATATGTATACCTTCACTCTTCGTCTCTACAGATTTTTTAATAATCGAGACAACGTCATCGATATATACCGGTTCGCGTACTTGTGAACCATCACCATCAACAGTGATAGTGCCAGCGTGTGCTTGCGCGAGAAATCCCGCGATGACGCCATGGTCGCTTCCAGGTCCGTAGATATTGTTGCCACGGAGGATGATGGCTGCTTTGATAAGGCCAAGCTCGTGCCATTTTTTTATTAAAGATTCAGCCGCTATTTTTGAGATGCCATAAGGCGCTACAGATCCCAATGGCGCGTCTTCATCCAGCACTTCTGAACTGTCCTGATATACGGCGGCACCCGAGAGGAAGATAATACGAGGAATGCGTGCGCGTTCTATCGCGCGTAGAACCTCGGCGGTCGGTACGATATTGCTTGAGATACATGTCTCGAGACTCCCACCGGCTGCACCTGCCAAATGGATGACATACTCAATGTCTACAGGAAGAGTATCCAAGTTTCCTTCACGCCGAGACCAGGTAATGATTTCATGTGTGCCCGCAAGATTTTTGGCAACATGCGTGCCGATAAAGCCCGTCGCTCCGGTGATTAGAATCTTCATGCTTTCTTTGCAGGAGGAATGTGACGCAACGCAAAGCCAAACATTTTCCACATGGGTTTGAATGCTTGGCGCAAATTCATTTTCTTGCCTTCCGCGTACCAACGAGGATTGTAGGAAATGGGCACATCGACAATCTTGAAACCAAGTTTAGAGAGTAAGATTTGAATTTCTGGTTCAAACGCCACGCCGTCAGAGGTAAGGTGGGGGAGAAATGCATCAAGTGCATGACGCGAATACATTTTATATCCCGTCCACATATCGGTGGTGTGGTACCCTGAGAGGATATTACACACGATCGTATACAGGCGATTCATAAGATAGTGGATATTCATAATAAGTTTTTTGGGGATGTATTTACCCATAAAACGCGAACCAAAAACTACATCCACCTCCTTGCGGAGGAGAGGCTGGAGTAAGTTAGCAAAGTCATTCGGATCTTGTTCAAGGTCGGCATCTTGGACGATGATAAAATCACCTTTCGCCATGTGAAAGCCACGGCGCACAGCACCCCCTTTGCCCGTATTTTTTTGGTGGACAACTTGGTGGGTTGATTCAAATGGTTTGAGTGCTTCGGCGGTACCGTCTTTTGAGCCGTCATTGATGATGATAAGTTCACGCTCAAAGCCGTCTGGCAGGCGAGCATTTTTAACGCGCTCGATGACTTTGGCGATTGTTTTCTCTTCGTTATAGACAGGTATGATGATGGTGAGGAGTGGCATAGATAGAATTGTAGCTTCAGTATAAAATACTCTATATGCTTTGGAAATGGCTGTTAAGGACTGGCGCTGTGGCGATTTTGGCGCTGTTTATGTTTTGGAGCCCCGGAGGCGATATCACTTCGACTCCTCGTTTTTGGCGTGATGAGGCGATTCCTTTTGAGATCGCGCGCGGGTGGGCAGAGACTGGCACGCTTGATGTAGTGGTGGCGCCCGGCGTTACCAATGCTTTTTCCTATCTGACTCATGCTACTGGTTTCCCCGTAACATTTCCCCTTGCAGTTATATTTCGGATGTTTGGTGCGAGTCTTTTTATTGCTCGCATATATATGCTCGTTTGGGTTGCCGCAGCACTCATATCAGTTTTTTTTGTAGCAAGATCTTTTTTTGGTAGAGATGAAGCTTTTGCGGCAGTGATGCTTGTAGGAACGTTTAGTTCCTTTTATGCTAATGGCCGTACGGTGACCGGAGAAATCCCCGGATTTTTGTTTCTGTTGTGGGCCCTTTTCTTTATTTATAAAAAAGAGTGGCTTGGATGGGGAGGAATGTGGCTCGGATTGGCGGCGGTGACCAAACCATCAATGTATCTTTTACTTTTACCGGCAGCGGCGCTCGAAATCATCATCACGCGCCGCGGGTTATTTTTGAAAGACAGTCTGAGTCTTGCTCGAGGTGTGGTGCCAGTATTGCTCGTGTGGTTTTATATTATCGTCCCGGAGTTTTTTCAGCTTTCAAGTTGGCAGGGGATGATCGATTTGTATCGGCAACCGTTTAACGAAGCTTCACTGCTTTCGCAATTTCCCGCAGGGTTTTTAGATTTTTTCTTTCATTCGACCATTCTGTATTTTCTTGTGATAACGGGTGCCGTGCTCTATGTGTTACGCCACAATATCTATGACAGTAAGGCGCGCCGCATGGTATGTTTTGTGTTGTTGTACGGGATATGCGCGTTCAGTTATGTGCTCCGAAGTCCTGGGTGGTTTCGTTTTTTGGTCGGATACGAGGCGCTGATACTTATAGGTATTGTTCCCGTACTTTTCTTGTTTGCTAAAAAAGTTCGTTTACCGCACGCAAGTTTTGTAGCGGTGTTTGTGGTACTACACACAGTCAATTATTTTTTTCTCTCAAACATTCCTTCGGGCAGTACGGCGATACAAGCAGGTCAGATGGTTAACACGCTTTTGGACGCACGTCCGGATGCGACTATCGGTTTTGTGCGCTTGCCGACTGTCGCGCCCTTTGTCGACTCTTGGCATAAATATCAGTTTGGTGATATTGGGGGACATGAGACTTATGGTATACATCCACTCGCGTATGTTCCCGAAAAATTTCCGACTTATCTTGTAAGTTATGCTAACCAGTATGAAGGGTTTGAAGAAGCTCTCGATCGTTACTATCAACCAACTGATATCAAGATCTTTAACAATACTACGGTATATATTCATAGATAAGTTATTTTAAAATGAAACTATCTATTGTTATTCCGGTATACAACGAGCGTGGCACGATCGAGGAAATCATACGTCGGGTACAAGCAGTAAATATCGGCATTATTGAGAAAGAAATCATTATTGTGGACGACGGCTCCACTGATGGCACAGACAAAATTTTAAAAAACATTCCCGGCGTTCGTGTGATTACTCATACAAAAAATATTGGGAAAGGGGGTTCAGTGAAAACAGGGTTCCGCCATGCTACAGGCGATATTCTTCTTATTCAGGACGCAGATTTGGAATATGATCCGAAAGATTACGGAGACATCATTGACCCTATTGTTAAAGGATATACGGACGTAACAAACGGCGTACGTATTCAGCCTCCACGTGATGCGCGTCGGAAAAAATCGTATTATTGGATTTCATGGCTTGGCAGTGAGCTTATTACTGTCGTAACCAATACTCTTTACTGGCACAATGCTGGTGAATACGAGGGTTGTTATAAAGCGTTTCGCAAAAGCGTTATTGACGCAACGCCGATTGAGACAAACGACTTTGATTTTGATAATGAGCTTGTATGCAAGCTTCTTCGAAAAAAAAGTCGCATTGTTGATGTGCCGATTCACTATTATCCGCGTGATTATGGTGATGGTAAAAAAATTCGTTTTTACCACGGCGTTAAGATCCTCCGAACGATCATAAAATGGCGCTTTAAGAGGATTGTATAGTGTTATTCAAAGTTATTTTTATATGGCTTGTCAAGATTGTTAATTTTTGCCAAAACGAGTTCAATTACTATTGAATGAGAGAAGTCTTTGTTCCTTGTCAATCTCTTTAGGAGGGAGGTAATCAAATATGCGTGAAGCCATTTCGCTCATTATCCCGCCGTCAGCATTTTTACTTGACGAGCGGGTATTCATGACTCTTGGTATCCTCAAAGTCGCGGCAGCAGTCGAGGCGAGAGGTCGTCCAGTTGATGTTCTTGATCTTTCTGGAATCAAGAACTTCATTGGGGCTGTTCATGACTATGCAAGCTCAACGCCAACTCGATACTTCGGCATTACAGCTACAACACCACAAATGCCAGCAGCGATTTCCGTCGCTGAGGCGATCAGGAGCGTGCGTTCCGACGCTCGTGTCATTCTTGGTGGCCCGCACATCACTCTTGTGGCAGCCGCCGTAAAAGGCGAGCGCCGGCTCGGCATTACTGGCCGGGCATCACGATCGTTTCAGAAGCTGTACGAACATTTTGATGTGGTGGTGGCGGGAGATGGTGAACTTGCAATAGAGCTTGCGCTTCAATCAGCGGCGCCCCAGTTCATCGACGCTGATGATCCGACACAACCACTTTTTCTTACCAACCAAGATCTCGAGGGGCTACCATTTCCGGCGCGGCACCTTGTAGATGTTGATTCGTACCACTACACCATTGAAGGTGAGCGAGCACTCAGCCTTATCGCGCAGCTTGGATGTCCATTCGAGTGTGGATTTTGTGGAGGGAGGCAGTCACCGTTTCTCCGCAGAGTGCGTACGCGTCAAAGCGCTCATGTGATCCAAGAGATTGTTCACCTCACTACGGTTTACGGTGTACGAGGCGTCATGCTGTACGATGATGAGCTCAATGTAAATCGCAACATGCTAGAGCTCATGCGCGGCATTTATGAGGCGCAGGAGAAGATCGGTGTCGAATGGCGATTTCGTGGGTTCATTAAGTCGCAGCTTTTCACCGACGCGCAGGCAGAGGCGATGTATCACGCAGGTTTTCGCTGGATTCTCGTTGGATTCGAGTCCGGTGCACCTCGGATTCTTGAGAATATCAACAAGCGCGCAACACTGGATGAGAATACCAGGTGTATGGAAATCGCGCGGCGTCATGGTCTCAAGGTGAAAGCCCTCATGTCGATCGGGCACCCAGGTGAGTCTTTTGAGACTATCCATGAGACGCGCGATTGGCTTCTCAAAATGCGTCCCGACGACTTCGATGTGACGATCATCACTACATATCCCGGCACGCCTTACTACGATTTTGCGTTGCCGTTTCAAGATAATCCCGCGACCTGGGTCTATACATGTAAGAAGACCGATGATCGTCTCTATAGTTTGGAGGTTGACTATACCAAGACCACCAACTACTATAAGGGTATTCCTGGCGAATACTCTGCGTATGTCGCCACTGACTTCCTTACATCTGATGAGCTTGTTCGAGAGCGCGACATGCTCGAGACAGCCGTGCGGGATGCGCTCGGTATTCCATTCAATGCGTCTGTTCCCGCTCTGCTCTATGAGCATTCAATGGGTCAGCTTCCTCCATACATTCTTCGAAGCACGTCATAAACCACTACCCCCACAAAAGGTTGGTGGTTTTTTTCTTTCTTTTCTTGTGATACTGTGGTTCCATGCGATTGGGGCGAATTCCTCTCATTGTTTGGATTATTTGTGCTTCTTTTTTGGTGCGATTAATCTTCGCAGGCTTTGTTTGGGAGCGGGTAGGATTAGAAGGGTTTGAGACTACGCGTGTACATAGTGACGCAGCGCAATATATTGAGCTCACAAAAAGTATTCTTAAAGATAAAACATTCACACTTTACGGTATTTCACACAGTTTTCGTACGCCCGGCTATCCGCTGTGGCTCGCGTTTTGGTACGGGTTTTCGGGGAGTTGGTTTTTTGCGGTAGGCGTCGTGGGGAGTGCACTCGGCGCTCTGAGTGTTTATGGGATTTACAAGATTGGGCTTGAACTTCTCTCGCCCCGATACGCGCTTTACGCGGCAGTACTCTTTGCGTTTGAACCTTATGGCGTTCACATGGCGTCACGGCCCATGACGGAGTCTTTGTACGCGTTTTTAATTGTAGGTATGGCGTGGTTGTTTCTGCATACCACTAAAACAATGGGCAACCGTTCGATCTTTTTTACAGCACTCACCGGTCTTGTTGTGGGTTTTTCGATTTTGGTGAGGCCCCAAATGTGGCCATTTTTTGTCGTCATATCTCCGTTGATTGTGACTCTCGCGCTTTTGCGAACACATGGTTGGAAGATCGCGGTAGGCTCTGCGTTCGTGTTGAGTATCGTCGCCGCGTTAACGGTAAGTCCATGGATTATTCGCAATAAAGCAATGTTTGGCGTAGCCGATGTGAGCTCACAAGGAGGATGGAATCTATATTTTTATTTTGCAAAACGTTTTACGGGGGCCGATCGTTATTATGGGCTTACCGAAGATGAGGTAAAGAGGGACCTTGATCGCCGTCTCGGTGAGGCGAGTACATACGATATTCGCAGTATTGCGTACCAACCTCTCTACTATAAAGATGCGTTTGATATTATTTTGGCGCATCCAGTACAGTTCGGTCTTTGGCACATCAAAGAAGGCCTTGTGTATTTTTATGATGATGGTTTGCGCGACATGTTGCGACACATTGATGTTGAGAGTGAGGGTCCACTCTTCCGTTCATCAAGTGGAGTTATACTGGGCGTAGCCGTACTTGGCATGAGGCTTGTGTGGTGCGCGCTTTTCATCTTTTTCGGTGTCGCAGTTTATCGTGATTTTTTTAATCGTCAGAGGGGTGCGGTGACGATCTTTTTTGCCTTTCTTGTGCTCTATGTGCCAGTGGTTGCAGGAACTCTTGCGGTAGCACGATTTAGATTTGCACTTACACCTTTACTCTTTCTTTTGGCGGTGCGTGGATATACACTTTTACGAAAGCTAACTGTATGAAAATTTTAGGTATTTCCGCATATTATCATGATAGTGCCGCGTGTCTCGTCATTGACGGGCGTATTGTGGCTGCTGCTCAAGAAGAGCGCTTTACGCGTAAAAAGCACGATCATTCATTTCCTCAAAAGGCTATTTCGTATTGTCTTGCGGAGGCGGGGATTACGGCCACTGATCTCGATTATGTGGCATTTTATGATAAGCCGCTTTTAAAGTTTGAGCGTCTTTTGGAAAGCTACATCGCATATGCGCCGCAGGGCTTCCCATCATTTCTTAAGGCAATTCCTCTATGGATCAAGCAAAAACTTTGGATTCAAGATTTGATTAGCAAGGAGCTTGATTTTCATGGCAAGATTCTTTTTCCAGAGCATCATGAGTCACATGCTGCGTCGGCATTTTTCCCGTCTCCGTTTGCCGATGCGGCGATTTTGACTATGGATGGCGTAGGAGAGTGGTCGACACTTTCATATGGTGTAGGTGAAGGAAACCACTTGGAGCTTTTGGCCGACATTCGTTTTCCGACTTCGTTGGGCTTACTGTATTCGGCATTTACGTATTATCTTGGGTTCAAAGTAAATTCGGGCGAATACAAGGTGATGGGGCTTGCACCGTATGGCGAGCCTAAATATCGCGATATTATTTTGGAAAAACTTATTGATTTGAAAGATGACGGTTCATTTCGTATGGACATGTCGTATTTCAACTATGTCGCTGGCCTTACAATGACATCAGAAAAATTTCATAAACTTCTCGGTGCTCCTCCGCGCTCACCCGAATCAGAGTTGACTCAGTACCATATGGATATCGCTCGTTCGTTACAGGACGCTACCGAAGAGATTGTCTTGCGTATTGCACGGCACGTGCGCAAGGAAACGGGTAAAAAATATCTTTGTCTTGCGGGGGGTGTTGCACTCAACTGTGTCGCAAATGGTAAATTGTTGCGAGAAAATATTTTTGACGATATATGGATTCAACCCGCGTCAGGTGATGCGGGTGGGGCGTTGGGAGCCGCGCTCGCGGTATGGTATCAGTATCTCGGCAATGTCCGTCAAACTGATGGCGTGCATGATGCCATGCAGGGCACGTATCTCGGCCCGCAATGGTCGCGCGATGATATCAGGCGATATCTCGATGAGCACCAGATTATCTATCGTGAGATACCAAAAGAAGATGTCTCCAAGGCGGTTGCTCGGCTGATTGCCGAGGAAAATGTCATTGGCTTGGTGCAGGGGCGTATGGAGTTTGGTCCACGCGCGCTTGGTTGCCGTTCGATTATCGGAGATGCGCGCTCATCCCGTATGCAGGAGGTGATGAATGTGAAGATTAAGTTTCGAGAGAGCTTTCGTCCGTTTGCACCATCGATACTTGCCGAGCGCGTCTCCGAATATTTTGAGATTGATAGACCAAGTCCTTACATGTTGTTGGTCGCGGCTATTGCTAAAAAACATCGTCATACAACAACGCCCGATCAGGAGAGTCTTTTCGGTTTGGCAAAACTCAAGGTTTCCCATTCTGATATTCCTGCAGTTACGCATGTCGATTGGTCCGCGCGGGTACAGACGGTACACAGAGATACGAATCCCGCGTACTATGATCTCATTAAGGCATTTGAGATAGAGACTGGGTGTCCAGTGATTATCAACACATCGTTTAATGTGCGAGGCGAGCCTATCGTTGCGAGTCCTGAGGACGCGTATCGTTGCTTTATGCGTACCGGTATGGATTATTTGGTGCTCGAAAATTTCTTACTTGCTAAACAAGATCAGCCGAAGTTGGTCGAACAGGAGGATTGGAAGAAAACATATGAGCTGGATTGATGATTATGCACATTGTTGAAGAGATTAAATCAATATCGAGTACAACCAAAGACCTTCGATCGTTTGGATTGGTAGTCGGAGGAGTGCTCACAGCTCTCGCTGGATTTTCTTGGTATCGTGGCGGATCGGTGGTTGTACTACTTGGTGCGCCAGGATTAGGTTTGATGCTGCTTGGTTTTGTACAGCCCCGTCTCTTGTTGCCTTTGCAAAAACTATGGATGAGTCTCGCGGTCATTCTTGGATGGGTGATGACGCGAGTGATTATCGGACTTCTCTTTTTTATTATTGTCACTCCGGCAGGATTGCTTATGCGCTTGGTGGGCAAGAAGCTCCTCGAGGGTTCTTTTGATCAGCAGGCGAAAAGTTATTGGGAGCGGCGAGCGTCCAATGCGCGGAAGAAAGAAAACTATGAACATCAGTTTTAGCAAGCGAGCTTTTCTTTTAATTTTCGGCGCTCTTTGTGTCGCACTTGGTATTGTTTTTAATCCACTGACAGTCCGAATCTTTTTTAGTTTTGGAGGGAAGCTCGATATGGTTGATACGGTGCTCGTTGTATTAATTGAAATGGCGTTGCTCGGTGTTGGTGCTGCTGCGATTTGGTTTCGCCAAAGAATTGCCAAAGAGATGATACGCCAAAATATTTTTTTGTTGTGCGTTACCGTGATTATGTTGTTGGGATTGGGGGAGATGGGTGCACGCGCATTTGATGCTTTGCAGGGAGGTGACTTTGCCCACAACCAGAGTCGTGCGGAGCGGCCGATTATTCCATTTCGCATGTTTGGCCAGGATTTATATGAAGAAAAAGATGGCGTGCGTTATATTATTTCTCGTCATGGAGAACGCTATCCGTTTCAAAAGGAACCGGGAACGTATCGTATCGTAGCGATGGGTGGATCGACGACGCAAAATTTTGTAGGCGGCACGCACTATCCAAAACTGCTTGAAGAAAAACTCGCGTCCGAATATCCAAATAAAAAAATTGAAGTCATCAATATAGGCAATTCGGGTTATTCGACCGCACAGATGATCATCTTACTGACACTCGATGTTATTTCATGGCAGCCTGATCTTGTTATCGCTTCAGAAAATATTAATGATCTGATCGCAAATTATTTCCCACACTTCGTTCCCGATTACGCGAACAAATATGAGACGTCATCATTTCTCCCGATTCCCTCGGTTACATCTCGCGTGCTCGGCTGGTCACGGCTTTATTGGGTGTTGAAGAGTAGGGGAGAAGCCCTGTCTTATCGGCTTGATGATTTACATGGAGATGTGTATCATCGTCGCTCATACACCAATGAGCCACCCGAAGAAGGACAAAGAGTGTTTCGTAGAAATTGGGAAACAATCGCGCGCACAGCAAAGGCTCGTGGTGTTCGATTGATTATTGCTACTCAACCTCTCGAATCTTCTCCCGAGTATTGGGATCGTCATATGCGATATAAAACGTACAATGATATAACCGCATATCCGTTGCATGACGAATTTGTCGCACATCATCATCGTTTCAATCAGATTATTCGCGAGGTAGCTCGCGCTGAGGGCATCATGCTTGCAGATAATGAGGCGGTATTTGCTGGCAACCAGATATATTTTACCGATCTCGTGCACTATACGCGCGTTGGCATTGAAAGATTAGCCGATGAGTACGCCACCCTCATCCGCTCGCAAAAAATTTTAAATTGAGATATACTGGTCGCATGTCAATGCTTGCATTTGCTCGCGAGGTATGGAGTTTTCTCAGAGAGAGAAAAAAGTGGTGGCTTGCGCCTATCATCATTTTTTTGGTGATCATGGGTATGTTGATCGTCTTATCTCAGGGATCAGCGGTGGCTCCATTTATCTATACTCTTTTCTAACAACGGAAACCGGGCTTCTCCGGTATGCGTTTTCTTACTTATGAAGGTGTCTATTATCATTCCTGTCTATAATGAGGAAAAGACCGTACAGTCTGTCATTGATACTGTGCAGGAGGCTTCTTTCGGTTTTGATGGCGATCGAGAAGTGATTGTTATCGACGATGGTTCGAAGGACGCTACCCCCAAACTCTTGGCTGGACGCTCCGATATCCGGCTTGTGCAAATGTCTCACAATCAGGGTAAAGGAGCTGCGCTCAAAAAAGGATTCGAGCTTGCCACAGGGGATATTCTACTCATCCAAGATGCTGACCTTGAATATAGTCCTAAGGACTATCCGGTTCTTTTAGAGCCGATCATAAGTGGCAGGGCAGACATAGTTTTTGGGTCGCGATTTCGTGGCGATTACCAGCGCGTGTTTTATTTTTGGCATCAGCTGGGCAACAATGTGCTGACACTTTTTTCAAATTTGTGCACCAATCTCAATCTTTCCGATATGGAGACTGGGTACAAAGTGTTTCGCAAGGAAGTTATCCAAACAATTACTCCAAAACTTAAATCAAAACGGTTCGGTATTGAACCTGAGTTGACGGCGCGCGTGGCTCGCGGCCGAAATGCTGATGGTAAACATTGGCGTATTTTTGAGGTGCCCATTAACTATTATGGCCGCACCTATGAAGAGGGGAAAAAGATAGGTTGGCGTGACGGGTTTGCTGCGCTTGCTGCTATTTTTTATTTTAACCTTATTGATAGATCATGATGAGGTCGCAGTATCGCGCTGTCATCATCATTGCGTGCTTATCAGCAATGTTGTCGCTTGCGTACGCCTTTTACTATCATGATCGTCCGCGCGCCGATGCGCTTGGCTATGATCGCATTGGGTGGAATCTCGCGCAGGGTAATGGGTATATCGAAGATGTAGCGAATATTGATCGTCCTGCGGAAGATTGGGCGATTAACCGCGTAGGGCCAGGGTACCAGTTTTTTCTCGCAGGCCTTTATTTTTTGTTTGGTCATCAGGTATGGGTGGTATGGGTCGCGCATGCGCTTTTGCGTGTGGTATCAACGGTACTTGTGTGGTTAATCGCACGTAAACTATTTCCTGACGATGCGCGTACAGCCTTGGTCGCCGCACTTCTCTTTGCGCTCTCGCCCGATTTTATTCTAGTTAGCGGACTCCTTCTCACCGAGACGCTTTATGCTGCGGTGATGCTGGCAGCGCTGCTCGGCGTGTTGGCTATCTTTGAGATCCGGCGACCCGCAACAGGTTTGACGCTTATCACGGGTTTCTTTTTTGCTGTAGCGCTTCTTGTACGTCCGACGACTCTTTTTGTAGTGATGCTTTTTTGCGCCATACTCATCTATCAGAAACGTTGGAGAGAGCTTGTCGCCTCACTCGTATTACCTATACTCATTGTCGGTTCGTGGTCGGTGTTTGCGACAATGCGTTTTGATCGGTTTATTTTGACGACGGGAGTTGGCGCGTATGATCTATGGGTAGGAAATAGCCCAGGTGCTACGGGTGGATTTGAAAAAACGCCGGAAGTGCAGGAAGCGCGCAATACTATGAGTCACAAAGAACTCGATGCGTATTCCAAGAAAAAATATTGGGAATTTTTCACCACTCAACCATTAGAATTCATGCAACTCCAGGTGCGTAAGACTACTTTATACTTTAGTACTCTGCGCCCAGGTGGGTATTGGCCACATCTGTATGCGCGTGCTATCGAATTGCGTGCAACGCTCGCAGCATCAATGCTCTGGACAATTGCGCTTTTTGTGGCGGGTATCGCAGGCGCTCTCGTGCTCTTCCAGACGCGCCAAGATCTCGGTATGCGTTTTTTGCTGGGAGCTGCACTTTTGCAGCCAATATCCGTCATCCCTCTCATTGTCGAGACGCGGTATCGCTACCCACTTCTTCTTTTGCTGATTTTTTTCGGTGCATATGCAATGACGCATTTGGGTAAGGCAAAGCAAGCTTTTTTATATGCGAGCATTGTGCTCAGTATAGCGACGTTCGGTGATTTTGTTTTTCACATGAGCGATATACTCGAAAAAGCGCGCCGCATTTTTTAATGATATGAATATTCTCTATATCACGCGCGCAAACCTTTCATTTTCTCGGGCGCATACTCAAAATATCTTAAAAACAGTAGAAGCTTTGCAGCGAAGCGGAGAGAGTGTCGAGCTTGTAGCAAAAAGCGACACTCTCGCACTTTTTGCTATGGTCATCAAGAAAAGAGCAGTATTCGATGTGCTTTATTTTCGCGATCCATATATATGGTGGATGGCATGGGTTGCGCGTTTTGTTTTGCATAAAAAAGTTATCTTTGAGGTGCATGGTAGCCATGAATGGCGCATGGGCGCGCCTTTTTGGCGCGTAGCACTTATGGCGAGCACTGCTGCTGTTTTTATTACTAAAAAACTTGCGGAGTATTATGGTTACCAAAAACCCTTTGCGGTGACACATACGAGCGGTGTTGAACTTGATTCTTTTAGTATGTCTCCAGAGACCCTGAATAATTTACGCGCATCACTAGGATTATCTTCCGAAGTACCTGTGCTCATGTATGCGGGTAGTTTTCTTTGGTACGATATTCAAGTACTTTTGAAGATGATGTTGCAGCTTAAGCATCATGCTCAACTCGTTGTTGTTGGTGCGAAAGCCTATGAAGAGCGAGAGCTTCAGATGCTCAGCAAATCGTTAGGCGTCAGCGAGCGTGTGTATATTGTCGGGCGGGTGACACCCGCAGCGCTGCCACCTTATCTATTGATTGCAGATATCCTTCTCAATCCACTGAAAATTTCCTATCCGAGCAGCATCTCTTCAAAACTTTATGAGTATCTTGCCGCAGGCAAGGCTATCGTATCAGCTAGGGGCGGGGCCAATGACGAAGTTATTGAGAATGATCGCAATGGCGTGCTGCTCGATGGTGTAGATCCGACGATTTGGGCGCGAACGATCGATGCGCTTTTGGATGACTCTGTAAGGCTGCGTCAGCTTGGTGATGCCGCGCGACAGGATTCCTTGCGTTATACTTGGGACACACGAGCAAAAAGCATCAAGGCTCTTCTATGAATACCTCTAAAACAATAATTGCAGAATTGTTATGGCAGACGGGTGTTGGCCCGCTTCTGCGCGTTTTGCGTGAGCCCAAGCGGCTCGCTGTTTGTTATCACAGTATTGCCGATAGCGGTCAGCATGATCATATTCGTATCGCCATAAAAGATTTTACTCGTCATATTGAATATCTTGCTGCACGCGGATATCGATTTGTAAAATTTTCCGAACTCATGAGTGCGCAAGACCGTGTCGCGGCTATTTACTTTGATGACGGGTTTCGTGATATGTTTGCCAATGCGAAGCCAATTCTTGAGCAAAAAAATATTCCAGCGACACTTTTTGTAACGACTTCATATGCAGATGGTTTGCATGATTCAGCAGTCTACGCATCATGGGATGAGATCGCTATGCTCGGTAAGAATTGGGAAATTGGATCGCATTCCGTGTCTCATCGTAAGCTAAACAAAATATCAAAAGAAGAAGTATACCAAGAGATGACCGAATCAAAAAAAATAATTGAAGCAAAGACGGGCAGGGTGGTGACGGCTTTTTCATATCCGCATGGTCGCGCGTCAACGGAGACCGAAGCCACCGCGCGTGATGTGGGTTATATAATGACGACCGGCGACCAGCATTTTCATAAAGTACGCCCCGACCCCGACGATTCGCTCGCGGTTTTTTATTGGAAGACGCTCAAGCTATGGTAATCGAGAGAAATTTTATTTTATCTCGCACGCTTCGCGTTATCCTTGATGACGCGGCTCTTGCGAGCGCACTCAAAGAAAAAAAACATGCATATATCACGGGCCTTTCGTATGATGGCGATCTTACGGGGAGTGATGCGAGTATTGCAAAAAAAACAAAGCAGACTATTGTTATCGAGCCTGACGCAATGACCGATGAGGAGATTATTGCTTCGTTTCGTGATACAACGCGCAACGAAGTGCGCAGAACATTTACTATACCCGAGCTCTCCTTTGTGCTCCCTGATGCAAATCATGAAGAAGCAGTGAATCTCTATAGCGAGTTCGAAGAAATGGGTGCGCGGCCCCCACGTCGAGCAGAGTATTTTCGAGAAAGTCTTTTCGCAGGCGCCTATTGGAAGAGGAAGCTTATCGCGAGTATTATTTGTTATGATGCCAAACCAGTTTTGCGAGTCAACGCGATTGTTTCAGTGCGCAAAGATGCTAGCGAGATAAGTAAACACGTGAGCTTTGCTACGCGTCGCCTTATCTTTGAGCTCATCCGATACGCACGCGATCATGGTTACAGACAAATCGATTTGGGTGGTATCAATACGACCGACGAGTCAAAAAAAGGTATTACCGCTTTCAAGATGTCATTTGGCGGGATGACGCGAGAAGAGTATACCTACACATATAAGAATTCATTATTTCGTTATGTCACTTCTTTTTTTTACAAAGGGCGATAAATTAGTAGGTTCCTCGCGTCAGCGCGTGTGGCTCATGGCCGAGCATCTTGAGCGCGCGTATGGGATCCAAAGCAAAATACTCTATCCGCGCATGGAGCAATTTGGCTCGTTTACTTTTTTGAAAAATACTATTCGCCAGCACGATGTATTGATCGTACACAAGTCTTTGTTTTCTTGGAAAACAATTCTCATTGTTCTGTACGGTAGATTTATTTTGGGCAAAGTATTGATATATGATCTCGATGATGCCGAATGGGTACACTTATACCTCAAAACAGTTTTGCTAGCAAGATGCGCGCATAAAGTGTTTGCGGGATCCGAGATTATTCAGCAATGGGTGCGCCGTCACAATAGGCGCGTTGTATTTATACCGACAGTCGTCGATGCTGGACTTTATGTGTCATTGCATGTTGAGCATCAGCAGCGTCAGGTAGCGACTATTGGTTGGGTGGGTACTGGCAAGGGGCATTTTCAAGACGGGCATTTTCATATGATTCGTTCCGCGCTTGATATGCTCGCGCGCGAGTCGTGTTTTCGCTTGGTTATCATTGGCAGTCAGAATCATCAACCACTCAAAGATTATTTTAGAGACGCAGCATTTGAGGTTGTTTTTGCGGACGAGCTTGATTGGTCGGATTCTAGCGCCGTGCCAGCGGCAATTCATGAATATCAGTTTGATGTGGGGTTGATGCCTACCAAGGATACGCCGTTTAATTGTGCGAAATGCGCATTCAAAGCGATAGAATATATGGCGTGCGGTGTGCCCGTGGTGGCAAGTCCTGTAGGCGAAAATGTCCGCGTAGTAGAAGACGGCGTGACAGGCTTTCACGCGCGTACTGACGCCCAGTGGCATGATACGATTATAAAATTACTTTCCGATAAAGAGCTCAGGATGCGTATGGGCCAGGCGGGCATGGATAGAGTACGAGAGATATATTCATATGAAAAGGTTATACCTGTGGTTAAAAATATTTTACAGGGCATGTTACAATAATCCTTTATGAAAGACAGCATAATTAAAAAAATACTTAAAATTCTTGCATTTTGTCTCTACACTGCTCTTTTTTGCTTTATCGCAGGGGAAGTCGGTGTTCGAACTTTCTATACTTATTTTTCGAACTACAACATGGAAATGTGGCGTTATGGCGCTTTAATTAAACAAGAGGTTGATCGCGAGGCATTGCCATTTTTTCATGCACCGAACAAAGAGGGCGATTTTTATGGCACAACCATTAAGACGAATTCGCTTGGTTTGCGAGATAATGAATATCCACAGCAAAAAAAATCTGATGTGCAACGTATCGTAATGCTGGGAGATTCTTTTACTCTTGGTTGGGGCGTTTCGTTCCCCGATATCTATTCAAAGCAGCTCGAACGCATGCTCAACGAAACGGGGAAGCGCTACGAAGTAATCAACTTCGGAGTAGGTAACTACAACAATAGTATGGAAAAGGAGCTATTCGATTGGAAGGGCGCTTCTCTTGATCCTGATATGATTATCCTTATGCACTTTGTCAATGATGCTGAACCAACCCCACGTGGTCATGGGCGTATTGGTAATTTTATGCGTAAGCATTCTTATTTTTTGGCACTTTTATTCGATCGTTATGCAAAAGTAAAGCCGTTGTTTGCGCACGATTTTCAATGGCAAGAGTATTATAAAAATCTCTATTTAGTAGACAATCAAAAAGCGCTCGATGAAAATACACGAGCTATTCGTGAGCTCATTGCTACATCACGCGAGAGTCGCGCTAAGTTTCTTCTAGTCAGCATTCCCGAACTCCACCAACTCAAAGAATATCCGTTTCCCGAAGTGACTATGTATGTTCGTGGTATCGCTGAGCAAGAAAAGGTACCCTTTTTGGATCTTTTGCCCGCCCTGAGCGTGCATTCTCCCGAGACGTTATGGGTAAGTGTTGAAGACACTCATGCGAACGCAAAGGCGAATAAAATTATTGCCGACGAGCTTTTTCGCGTTATTACCAAGGAACCTTCTCTACAGTAAGTATGCAAGACTTTTCCAGTAAACAGTGGTTGTATGGTGTAAGTGTTTTGTTCGGCGTTTGCATCTTACTTTTTGTTGTGACTGAACTATTTTTCCGGTTTTTCCTTCCACAAACACTCAACCCATTCGTCTACGATCCCATTATTGGTATGCGTCAACGGCCCGGCACTTTTGTGGCAGTAACGGATGGAGAGGTGCACTATAAACACGTAAACTCCGCAGGATTTGTCGACGAAGAAAGGACTAAAGAAAAGCCCAGTGGCACAAAGCGCATTGTTGTGTTGGGCAATTCATTTTCCCAGGCGAATCAAGTTGACGACGATAAAGACTTTGCGAGTGTGCTGCAAGCAAAACTGCAGAGCGAAGGATATTCGTATGAAGTATTAAATTTTGGTATTCGCGGCATGAGTGTGACTCAGCAGTATCTGACATTGCGGGAGTATGCGCTTGCCTATCATCCCGATATTGTCATTTTCGCCACCTCTTTTTTTAATGATGTGGCGGACAATGTGCCACAGCTTGGTACCCCCGTTCATCCATTTATTGTTTTTGAAAATGGTACAGAACGTTTTATATCGCCTCATAATCCGGCGCAGGGTTTCCCTTGGAGTTTTCTCCGTAATCATTTTCATGTATATCGGTGGGCGGTGCAAAAATATTTTTTGGTTAAAAGTAATATTAAGAACTTGGCCGCGAGAGACGCAGAACATGCAGCGGTAACGCGGGAAGAAACGCCCCTCGTTTTTTTCGAGACCTATAGCGAAAAGGCACAGGCGCGAAGTGAGTGGCAAGAAGCGTGGCGTATTAGTGAAGAGATGCTGAGACGATCAAAAAAACTATCCGAGGAGGCGGGCGCTAACTTCGTGTTGTTTATGATTCCAAATAGAGTTGAGATATACTCCGATGATTGGAAAAATCTACTTGACCAATCGGCGCAAAAATTTCCCCAACTCAAAAATGAATCATACAATTTAACGTTGCCGTATCAACAAGCGTCGCGTATCGGAGAAAATATCGGGACATTGCCTATCGATCCACATGATGTGTTTTTGCATCGAGCTGAGCAGGGAGAGCGGCTCTACATGCCCATTGATCATCATTTTAGTGTTCGTGGGCATGAGACTGTTGCCGAAGTACTTTTAGCAGCTTTTAAAGAGCGGGGCCTCCTTACTAAATAATAAGTATCATGGAACACAAAGAGTCGCCTGATCATTACGATGCCAAATATGATTCAAAGCGACGTTTCGTAAGTTATTGGTACCAAATTGGTGAGGTTTTGAAGTGCAAGCCGGCGCGCGTTCTCGAGATTGGTATTGGTAATAATTTTGTTGCCCGGTATTTGCGAGAGAAAGGACTTGATGTCACGACCGTTGATCATGACGAGCGGCTCCATCCCGATGTAGTTGCCGATATTCGATCGTTGCCGTTTGAGGATAGAGTATTTGATGTGGTGACTGCGTATGAGGTTATCGAACATCTTGAGTACAAAGATTTCCCCAGTGTGCTCAAAGAGCTGGCGCGTGTTTCATCAAAGAAGGTGATCATTTCATTGCCCGATGCCACTCGCGTAGGACGAATTGAGTTTCCGATACCAGGAGTTACGAAGATCCAATTGCTGGTGACTGTTCCCTTGTTTCCACGATCCCACAGCTTTACTAAAGGCGGGCATTTTTGGGAAATAGGCAAAAAGGACTATCCGCTATCGCGCGTTTTGCAAACGATGAAAGATTCTGGCCTCATCCTTGAGAGTACGTATCGTGTATATGAAAATCCTCATCATCGATTTTTTGTCTTGAAACGTGATACAAACTAACTATTTTTTTCCAGTCGCATTCATGGTGCTCGAAAGACCGAGCCATGAAATAGCATGAGCGGGGAGTGTAAATAGTCGCCAGATAGCACGCGGCCATTTTCTTTTTTTACCCGATCTCCAGAGCGACAAGCTTTGCAGAAAATATTTAGGCGAGGGGACAAATGAGGTATGTACCTCTGCAAATCCGTTTTCTTTCAACATGCGTGTGAGTGTGCGCGGGGTGAAGTGATAGAGGTGGCGCGGTGAGTCAATGTGATACCAGTATTGCCGAAAAAGCATACGCGAGAGACTACGGAAATTTGGTATGAGGACATGGAGCGTGCCGCCGGGTTTGAGGATGCGATTTATTTCTTTGATCATACTCGATGGATCATGTACGTGTTCGAGGACGTGATTCATATAGATCTCATCAAAAAAATCGTTTTCATACTTCGCATCATTCACCGAGCCATAGGATACGGGAAAGCCATATTGCTGGGCTTGGTGCACAGCACGCTCATCAAAATCAACGCCATAAAGAGCCCACGTCGGATATTTCTGAGCAAGCTCGAGGAGTAGATCGCCCCATCCACAGCCGACATCGAGCACGCGCCGTGTGGATTCTTTGGGTAGAGTATAGACGCGTCCATCTACGGTTTTTGTTTGGTGTGGACGGTAGTTATCAGGATAAAAATTGTTCATCTCGAAGGGCTCGGGCTGAGGATTGAGATAGGCGAACCCGCACCGATTGCACGTGACTAACGTAAAGCTATTTTGCGTTGTCTTATAGAGGAGGTCGTGAGTTTTGGTGTAGAGAGTTGATTGGTTGCCCCCGCAAAGATTACAATTTATCGATTTCATAGTAGTGTGTATAGTATGCCAGAAAGCAAGACTCAATCAAATATAAAACCGTTGGTGAGCGTTGCGCTTCCCGTGTTTAATCGTGCACCTATTATAGGGAGAACGATTGAGAGTATTCTTGCGCAAACTTTTCAAGATTTTGAGCTTATCATTGTTGATGATGGCTCAACTGACGGCATCGAGGGAGTCATGCGTGCATATGAGGACGATCGCATGCGATATGTTCGGCACGCGGAAAATAGAGGGCTTATGGCCGCTCGCAATACGGGCGTGCGGGAGTCTCTGGGGGTATTCTTGGCGTTTCAAGATTCTGACGATATATGGCACCCAAAAAAACTTGAAGAAGAAATAGCATTACTCCACGCCGCGCCATTGAGTGTAGGGGGTGTGTATTCGCGCGTGGAGAAGACTTATATAAATGGCAGTACCATGCGCATCCCAAGTGATGATCAGAAAACCGTTGATGGTAATTTACTCAAGGTATTTTTGCGCGGTGATTACTTTATTACTTTGCAGGCACTTTTAGTGAGAAGGGAGTGTATTGATCGAGTGGGCGCGTTCGATGAGAATTTTAAAGTTTTTGGTGATGGCGAATTTATTATTCGTTTTGCAAAACATTTTGAGTTTGTATACAATCCGAACATTCGCGTCTTGCTTAAGGTCCAAAATGATAGCATCTCACTTGACCAGAAAAAACGTCTTACAGCGAAAGAGCGATTGTTTGAAAAAGAACGGGAAACTTACAGTAGATTTCCAGGAATCTATGCTGCGAACGCATTTTCCCTGGGTCGTGCGTTTGCTTTTGCTGGTGACACGAGCAAAGCGAAAATTTTTATATGGGAAGCTATACGCGTGCGCCCTTGGCGATTCTCGTACTTTGTATTTTTTCTTCTTCTCGCATTAGGAGGTTCAGGGGGGGTACGGACGCTTGGCAAGTGGCTACAGAAATTACGTATATGAATCTTTCAGCATCGCAACAAGTACAAGAGCACGAATATGAATTCCCATACCATTGGTTTATTCGTAAGCATACTCGAAAAGGAGTTGTCTTTTATGGATACTGGAATCGTGCCATGTGTCTCGCAGGCGACCTTAAAGATAAGATGGTTCTCGACGCGGGTTGCGGAGATGGATATTTTGCGCACTTGCTGAGACTTGCCGGAGGAGATGTAACCGGTGTTGACTATTCAGCGCGATCTATAGCATTTGCAAAACTTCTCGATGAAACGGCTCACTTCGAAGTTGCGAATATTGCAAAGCTCTCATTTCCCGACGGATCGTTCGATGTTGTCTTTCTTATCGAAGTGCTCGAGCACTTAACTCCAGAAGAGCGCGATTTGATACTGAAAGAGTTGTCGCGCGTATTGAAGCCGGGAGGTAAGCTTATTGTATCGGCGCCCTCAACACGCATGAAGGTGATTGAAAAGCACGAAGAGCATTTTACCCCCGCAAGTTTTGAGACATTGTTCCGAAAATATTTTAAAAATATCCAGATTTACGGACAGGATCGAGACGATGTTATAGGAAGATTTTTTTGGCTGACATGGAAACTTTGGGATAATCGTTTGTGGCGGATTAAGCCATTGGCAGTATTTTGGACGGAAAAAATATATTCGCGCTTTATCAATACTGCGCAGCCGTTACAAGCAAAGCGACTTATCGGTGTTTTTGAAAAAGAAAAATCGGTAGCATAATATTGGTAATTCTGCCGATGATGCGCCCCGCAACCGCACCCCAAAGGCCATACGGATAGATGAGGAGTGCAAGCGCCACGATTTGAATAAGCGGTGAGATAATATTGTAGATATAGATTTTTTTAATATCCCCAGTTGCTTTCATGGCGGTATTAAAAATCGTAAAGGGGAAGATGACCAGTGAGAGTGCAAAGACTTGTGAAAGTAATACAGACTCGATATAGCGAGGGAACAATAGCTGGTAAATCCACGGAGCGGCAATGATATAGAGCAGTACGATGAGTGCGCTGATCGCTGTCGCGCGGAGCGCTTTTTTAAGAAGGGTATCCTGTAGGCCTACGGTATCTGGATGCGCCGCAATCTTGGGAAATGTCACATCAGCAAATGTACCCAAGAGAGATTTGATTTGCTCGGGAAGCGCTATCGCGAATGAATAGGTAGCGAGTGCTGCAGGCCCCAAAAACATATGGATGAGTACAGCGTCGAGATAATTTGCGACAGTTGCGGGTATATTCACGAGACTCAATTGGAGGCCATAGTGAATTGAGCCGGGTTCTATAGACACCTCTTTCGGTATTTTTCGTAGCGTTTGTAGATAAAAGAATATATTAGGCAATCCTTCACCAAGTGAATAGGCGGCAAGGAGTACAAGAAGGCTTGATGCTGGTGAGAGGCGAAAATAAAAGATAGCACCAATAGCCATGGCCATCGAACAGAAATAAAAGAGTTGATCGATGATATTGAGAATCGTTTTTGCGCGAAATTCTTTTTTACCATCAAAATATGCACGCCAATTGCCAAGGCCCTCTACCGCTGGTACGACGAGCGAGGCGATGATAAAGCCCCATGCAAGCGTTGTATCGCCCGTGATAAAAAAATATGATGCAATGCCAAACCCCACCAAACTGATCCCAAACGATCCAAAAAATATATATTTACTTCCTTGGCGAAAGGTTCCATCAAATCCGCGCGCAACGCTGCGGGTAATCGAAGTACCAATACCAGGTAACGCAAAAATACCTACGATGCTCAGAGCGCTCAATATATAACGGTAGTCACCATACACACTCTTTGGTAGAAACCTGGCATACGCAATCGAAAGAAAAAAAGCACTGCTCATTGTGGCAAGCTGTCCCAAACTGAGCCAGAAACTCCCGCGCGCGAGGTATGACACATTGAAGCCAAAGAGTCGTTCCATCTTGTTCATAAACGCCGCGAGCATGATATTTGTAATCTAGCATCCTATAAGGCTTTTTGCTATCGTTAGCGTATGGTGCGAGACTATCGTGATTCACATATTAGCCGAGAGAAAAGCCGCCACTATGAAGAAGATATCTATCGGAAAAATTCTTACGATGATGTTCTTTGGTGGTGGGAGCAGGATTTGTTGCGCGAGGAAATCACCCGTTTTAAAAAACAAGCCGGTTCGGTCTCGGCGCTCGATTTTGGCTGCGGTACCGGTCGTATCACTGCCATAGTTGAACAGATAGTCGAGCGTTCGGTAGGCGTTGATATCGCCGATTCCATGCTGGAGTACGCGCGTGCCAAACTGATACGCACTGAACTCATCTCTGCCGATCTTACAAAAAATGATGTACTCAAAGGCCGTGAGTTTCAGCTTATTACTGCGTTTCGCGTGTTTCTCAATTCGTCGCCGCAACTGCGAGATGAGATGCTTGTAGTATTGGTGCCCAAGCTCACACATGATGGGCGTATGATTTTTAACATGCACGGCAATATTTGGAGTCATCGTATATTTACAAAAATATATTTCTGGTTGCGTGGCCGTCAGCTCAATACAAGTTCATATTGGCATGCAGGTCGCATGATGGCATCACACGGATTCATGATAGAGCGATTCTATGGGTTTGGTATGATTCCTAAAATCTTTTATCGTATATTCGGTGTACGTTCTATGTTCGCACTTGATCGTATGTTGTCAGCTCTTCCGCTCATGAAATATATTTCATTCGATCTCGTGTTTGTATGCAAAAAAAACTAGTTGCGGCAGGCATCGTCATACTCGGTCTTACGACGAGCGTTGTCGTAGGCGTTGTTGGTGGCACCTTGGCGCTTAGCAATTTTTCTCAGTACCGCGATGACTCCCGCTTCTATAATGAAAAAGCGTTTAGTTTGCTTGACCAAGGATCGTTTTGTGATGATACAAGCGAATTTCGTAAGCCCCCAGTCTATTCGCTGTTTTTAGCGGGAGCTTACGGTACGCTGGGACGCCGTCCGCACTCGGTTTGGTTGTTGCAGGCAGGGCTGTTAATACTCACTATTCTTATTCTTTTATCGATAAGTAGGATATTTTTTTCAGGGCCGCTTGTATATCTTATGCCGCTTTTGTTTTCTCTGGCATGGTGGGAGCTTTTTTATGTTTTTAAAATCGGTTCTGACCTCCTTGCTATCACATTGCTGGCGGGAGGCGTACTATTGACTCTGCGCTCACTCGGCAAATTTTCTTACCGAGGTGCCGTTGCGTGGGGTTTGTTATTTGCTATTTTGATTTTGACCAAACCCGTTGTTTTGTACGCGATACCGTTTTTGTTGGCTATTGCTTTTTGGGAGCAGAGGCGGCAGGGAGTGGTTGCGCTTCTCATGATCATACTACTGGTGGGTGGATGGATGGCGCGCAATCAGATTTTATTTGACGACTATCAAATCGAACAGACGGGGCATATTGTTTGGGTGCGCGGCGTGTTCGCGCAGTCATCGTGGCATGATTTTGCTGCTTATAGTATTTCAGCGATAGCAGGCGATTATGTGGCCGATCTTGTGTTCCCAGGATATGCTTTGCGTCCGCTGCCTGGCGAGATCAATGGAAGTGTCAAACGTATATGGGAAGAGTGGCGTACTGCAGGAAAGACTGATTTTGAGATTGACAAAGAATTCCTTGCCCAGGGTGTTGCTATGCTTCGTGCGCATCCAGTTGGTTCTTTAGTGATGAGTGCCCCGGCATTCTTTGAGCTTAACGCGCCCAGTAACCATCGTGGATTTCCGATGACGCATTTTTTGACGGGTACGCGGGAGCATCTACCTATCGTAGTGAAGCTCGGTCTTATTGTTCTGGTGCGTGGCGTATGGTTTTTATTTCTTGCCGTTGTTGTCTATGGCATGTGGGATTGGGGTATTGTGACTGATCGCCGGTTGATGTTTTTAGCAGTACTCCTCGTTTACTTTAATATCATGCACGCACTTATTATTATTCCTATGGAGACGCGGTATTTAGCGCCCGTTGTCCCAATATATTTTTTCTTTTTTGCACGAGGCGCAGGGAAGGCGTCAGGGTTATATAGACAAAAGGCGCACGCGTGATATTATTTTTTCACCTATGAAAAAAGCGCTTATCACGGGTATCACGGGGCAAGATGGTTCATATCTTGCCGAGTTTCTTCTAGAAAGGGGATATCAGGTACACGGCCTTATGCGGCGTTCAAGCTCGCTCAATACTTCGCGAATCGATCATTTGCATCATGATATTCACGAAAAAGGGGGTAATTTATTTTTGCATTACGCGGATCTTACTGATGCAAGTTCTATCAATCATTTGGTGCGTACCGTCCGCCCTGACGAGGTGTATCACTTGGGTGCGCAAAGTCATGTGCGCGTTAGTTTTGATGTGCCTGAATATACTGGCAATGTAACTGCGCTTGGCACATTGCGTATGCTTGATGCGATTCGCGATGCAGGGTTAGAGGGCACCAAGTTTTATCAGGCATCAAGCTCTGAGATGTACGGTATGGTGCAGGAGACTCCGCAAAAGGAAACTACGCCGTTTTATCCTCGCAGTCCGTATGCGGTAGCAAAAGTATATGCGTACTGGATCGCGGTTAATTATCGCGAGGCGTACAATCTGTTTGTATGCAATGGGATACTATTTAATCATGAAAGCCCACGCCGGGGCGAGACATTTGTGACGCGGAAAATCACCATGGGTATCGCAAATATTTTAGCAGGCAAGCAAGAAAAACTTTACATGGGTAATCTGGAGGCAAAGCGTGACTGGGGATACGCGCCCGATTATGTCGAGGCAATGTATCGTATGATGCAACACCCAACTCCAGGTGATTATGTAGTTGCTACGGGTGAGACGCACACCGTGCGTGAGTTCATCGAAGAAGTGTTTGGTCTGGCAGGGCTTGATTGGAAAAAATATGTAGAGATCGATAATCGTTATTTGCGTCCGACAGAGACTGATATATTGATTGGAGATTACTCGAAGGCAAAACGCGAGCTCGGTTGGGAGCCGAAGGTAACGTTTAAGGAGTTGGCACACATCATGCTCGAAGCTGATTGCAAGGCAGTTGGCATAGAGCTTAAGTGATTTATGGACATTCAAGATAAGAAAATTCTAGTGACAGGAGGGGCGGGGTTTCTCGGATCATTTGTTGTCGAAGAATTGCTGCGATCAGGGGTAAAAAAAGAAAATATTTTTATCCCGCGTTCTGCTGATCACGATCTTCGCGACAAGGCAGTTTGTCAAAAGGTGGTCGCGGGGCAGGATATGGTGATTCATTTGGCAGCAAATGTTGGAGGGATTGGCTATAATCGAGAAAAGCCAGGCGAGCTTTTCTATGACAATCTTGTCATGGGGGCGCAAATACTCGATGCGGCTCATCGAGCGGGTGTTCAGAAATTTGTAGGACTCGCTACTATTTGTAGCTATCCAAAATTTACTCCCGTGCCATTTCGAGAAGAAGACATATGGAGCGGATATCCGGAAGAAACAAACGCTCCCTACGGGCTTGCAAAAAAAATGTTGCTCGTACAGGCGCAGGCTTATAGATCTCAGTACAATTTTAATGCGGTGACTCTTTTCCCGGTCAATTTATATGGACCGCGCGACAATTTTAATCCAGATTCTTCTCATGTAATTCCTGCGTTGATTCGTAAGGCAATCGAGGCGCGGGATAGCGGCAAAGCATATATCGAGGCGTGGGGGACGGGTATTCCGACGCGTGAGTTTTTGTATGTTGAAGATGCGGCGCGCGCTATCGTGCAGGTAGCGCAGCATTATGATAAACCTGATCCGATAAACCTTGGATCTGGTATGGAAATATCAATCAAAGATTTGACGGAGAAGGTTTGCAAGCTCGTCGGATTCAAGGGCGAAATTAAATGGGATAACTCAAAGCCTGATGGTCAGCCGCGACGGATGCTCGATACATCTAAGGCAGAGAAAGAGTTTGGATTTCGTGCAACAACGAACTTCGATGAGGGTCTCGCAAAAACAATCCAATGGTATGAATCCCACACAAGCTAAAAAACAATCACTCGTTGAATATTTTGATCGTATCGCGCCTGCGCGCGACCGTTGGAGGGCGCGCAATAGTTATTATCACGCTGAACTTTTGCGATTGTTACGTTTTTTTGTACCTGCGCATGCGCAGGTACTTGATATCGGTGCGGGTACGGGCGATCTTCTTGCTAGTCTTGAGCCTGCACGCGGTGTAGGCGTTGATATTAGTCCCAAGATGGTAGTGGAAGCGAAGACAAAACATCCAAAACTCGAATGGCAAGTTGCTGATGCTGAAGCGCTCGCGCTTGGCGAACGTTTTGATTATGTCATTATGTCTGATCTCATCAGTTCGCTCGATGATATTGAAAAAGCTTTTTATGCGCTCAACGGGGTCAGCCACTCACGTACGCGCGTGATTGTGACCTACTATAATTATTTCTGGGAACCGATGTTACGCGCAGCAGAGTCTTTGGGTCTCAAGGCACGTCAGCCTTTGCAAAATTGGCTCTCACCCAAAGATATCGAAAACATGATGCACTTGGCGGGCTTCGAGGCTATCAAATCAGGAACCAAGATGTCTCTACCGTTTTATATTCCGCTCGTCTCGGCATTTATGAATAAAATTATTGGCAATTTACCGCTCCTTTCTCGGTTGGGATTGGTGCACTACATTGTCGCACGCCCACGCCCGCAGGATACCAAGGACCATTCGGTATCAATTATCATCCCTGCGCGCAATGAGCGGGGCAACATTGAAGACGCGATTTTGCGCATACCAAACTTTGGTACCTATCAGGAAATTATTTTCATCGAAGGACATTCAAATGATGGCACGGGTGATGAGATCAAGCGCGTCGCCGAAAAATACGCAGGCCGGCGCAATATTCGTTTTGCCGAGCAACAAGGTAGGGGCAAGGGGGATGCGGTGCGTCTCGGATTTGAAATGGCCAAGGGCGAGATATTGATGATTCTTGATGCTGACCTTACTATGCCTCCCGAAGATTTGCCAAAGTTTTACCGCGCGATTGCATCAGGCAGGGGGGAGTTTATTAACGGTTCGCGTCTTGTCTACCCGCTCGAAGAAGAATCGATGCGCTTTCTCAATATCTTGGGCAATAAGTTTTTTAGTATCATGTTTTCGTGGTTGTTAGGTCAGCGACTCAAAGATACACTTTGCGGTACCAAAGTGCTTTTCAAGTCTGACTATGAGAAGATCGCTTTGGGGCGTTCATATTTCGGCGATTTTGATCCGTTTGGTGATTTTGATCTGCTGTTTGGTGCGGCAAAGCTTAATCTCAAAATTGTAGAAATACCTATTCGTTATCAGGCACGCACTTACGGGGCAACAAATATTCAACGCTGGCGACATGGGTGGCTTCTTCTTAAAATGACATTTTTTGCTATGCACAAAATAAAATTTATATGAGCGGATCGGTTGCAGAACATTTCGACGAGGTCGCTGCCTCATATGATTTCTGGAAGAAGAAAAACTTTTACTATTACGATTCTCTCAAATCATTGTGCCGATCCTACGTCCCCAAAGGAAGCGTGGTCACAGAGATCGGTTGTGGTACGGGAGATATCCTTGTGGCGCTCGAGCCTTCTCATGGGATTGGGGTTGATGTGAGTTCGCAGATGATAGAAATCGCCAAGAAAAAATATGCTACACATTCCGCACTTACTTTTGAAGTGGGAGATATTTGTACGATGCAACAAAAAATTGATGCGCCGTTTGTCGTTATGACTGATGTGCTCGAGCATGTGGGAGACTCAGCAAAGTGTATGGGCAATCTTGCGCGCTTGCTTACTCCTTCTACGCGTATCATTGTTACCCTTGCCAATCCTTTTTGGGAGCCAGTATTGGAGGTCGCTGAAAAATTCGGTATGAAAATGCCCGAAGGTCCCCATGAGCGTATTACTATTGCTCAAAATGAAAAGATATTTGCAGAGAAAGGTTTTTGTATTGTTGAGAAAGGGTATCAACTTTTGATACCAAAAAAGGTACCTGGCGCTGATTGGCTCAATACACGTTTTTATCGGTGGCCACTTGTGCGGCGATTCGGATTTGTAATCTTTTGGGTTCTTGAGTATGAAGGATAGCGTGTTTGAGCGGAAAATTTTTTGGCTGGTAGTTGCCATTCGTATCGCGGTACTCATTGGTATTGTTGTGATTTTCGGCGCCGACCGGCTCTTGTGGAGCGACTCATTTGTGTATCGTGATTTGGCACAGTCGATTGCGTCTGGCATGAGGTATACTGATTCGCTTCGTACGCCATTGTATCCAATCGTTCTCAGCTTGTTTGTGGGCTGGGGAGCGTGGGGGTTAGCAACCATCGTTGCTGTGCAGGCGTTTCTTGCCGCGCTCACAAGCGTATTTATATTTCGCATTGCCAGATGGTTTGTGCGGCCGTATCCTGCGGCCGCGGCGGCCGTGTTGTTTGCTGCCGAACCTTTGAGTATATTGTTGGGTGCGCTGATTTTGCCTGAGACATTTTTACTCTTTTTTCTCGTTTTGTTTTGTTATTGGTTTATGCGCGGATACCGCGAAGAGCGCTCGCTTTTTTTGGCATACTCAGCAATCGCCTTAGGGTGTGCAATCTTGGTAAAGCCAGTAGCACTCTACTTGTGGGTGATACCTGTTGCATTTCTTTTGTATGCAAAGCATACGAGACAAGCTTTGGTGTATGGAGGGCTTATATTCGCGCTTGTATTGCCATGGATGGTGCACAACAAACTTGTTTTTAATACATTTGCCGTCACCACTCATGACACGGTGAGTGTGTGCGGATATCTTTTAACGTCCGTCTTTGCGTCTGAGTTTGGTAAAGATCCGAGCAATATGGATGTTGCTATTTTTCCGCCTAAGTTTCTGGATGCGCAGGCGCGCTGTACCAGTAGTAGTATGGGTATACGTATTGCCATGTTTGAATATCCTGCAAGTTTCATAAAAACAATGATGTTGAGTTCTGCTGCTTTTTTGACCAACGAAGGATATGGTGCTTTTTTTCAAAAAGCACCAGAAGAATCTATTAAGGCGCATCATAACTATTTGACGCCCGTTGTGTTTGCCGATGTCCAGTGGCGCCGCAATATCGTAGGAGCAGCGCGCGAATTGTCTGTACCCGAACTTTTAGCAGTTCTTGGCGGAAAATTGTTTTGGGTTATCGTCTGTTTGTTGGCGTTTATGGGTATGTACAGTGCATTGAGAGATTTTGATATGCGTCCATATGCGTTGTTTCTTATTTTAGTTCTGCTTTATTTTATAGGTATCACAGTATTGAGTACGGCTTTTGGTGTAGGTGCACGTTTGCGTTATCCGATTACCCCTATACTTTTTGTTTTTGCAGTACTGTGTCTTGTCAGACGATATAAATTTGTCTAACCTGAGAAAACTTATCATATGAAGATTCTCCTTGTCGGGTCATCTGGCTTTCTCGGATCCCACCTTACTAAAAAGCTCAACACCGAATTTACGGTAGTGTCTTTTGACATTACTCTCGGCAATGATATGCGTAATCGCGACCAAGTGCGTGTAGCGGCAGATGGTGTTGATATTATTTTCTTTTTTGGCGCGGCGGCGGTAGGTAGGCGTAATATTGATGGCAGTACTAATATCGGTGATATCGAGTATGATGGTTTACGTACAGTCGCCAAGGTAGCAGCTGACCTGAAGAAGCCCATTTTTTATGCGTCGAGTATTAGGGTGTATGGTACAACTGCAGAAATGGCCGCAGGCGAACACATTGAGCTCCATCCCACAAGTGTTTATGGAAAGACAAAGCTGCGTTGCGAGCAGGCTCTTGTAGAGATCATGCAAGGTGTGGGCGCGCCCTATTATATTTTTCGAATGGCCGCCATTTACGGTAAAGGCATGCCAGAAGATTTCATTGTGGCGAGCTTTCTCCGCGATGTCTCTGCCGGCAAAGCAATCCATCTATTGAGTACCGGTACCCAACAGAGAAATTTTTTGCATGTCGATGATGTCTGTGAAGCATTCGCGCTATTTTTGAAATCCGAGCACAAAGAAAGTGGGGTGTATAATATTGCGCATACAGAAACCATTCGCGTACTTGATTTGATTGAGCTGTGCGGGCGTATTGTGGGTAAAGAGGCTCAGGTTTATCCCGCTAGCGACATCTCACCTGAGCCGGATGAGATGATAGCCGTTGGAAAGATAGAAAAAGCCGTCGGATGGCATCCACGCGTTGCTCTTTCCCAGGGGCTTGCCACATTGTATGATGCATCTATCATCTCTCGGTTATGAAAAATTATACTAAAGTAAGTGTTGTTATTCCCGCATACAATGAAATGCGCACTATTCGTAGTGTTATTGATCGTACCGAGAAGGCCGATGTGTTGGGACTCGAAAAAGAGATCATTGTTGTTGATAATTGTTCAACCGATGGTACACGGGAAGTTATTGATGAGTTGGGCAAATCAGGCCGCGTCAGAGCGATCTTACACGAGAAAAATCTCGGTGTCGGCACGAGTTGGCGCGACGGCATTGCGGTCGCAACCGGTCAAATTATTGTTCGTCAAGACGCGGATATGGAATATATGCCAGAAGATTTCCCATTACTTCTGCGCCCGATTCTCGATGGCAAAACTGAGATTGTTTACGGCTCGCGCATTTTAGGCTTTGAGAAAAGCAAGTATCGTTACAAGACTTATTTGTGGGGAGGTATCCTCATCAACAAGCTCTGCACGCTCATCATCGGTACACGCCTATCCGATATTCTCACAGCATCAAAAGTTTTTGATAAAAGTATTTTTGAAAAATTTAGCTTAATGAGTGTTCATTTCGAAATTGAAGCCGAACTTACCGCGAAGGCGTGCCGAGCAGGGTTTCGTATCATTGAGGTTCCTATTACCTACAATGCACGCAGTTTTGAAGAAGGAAAGAAGATCAGATGGCACCATGCGTTTGTAATATTGCGGAGCGCGGTTTACCATCGGTTTTTCTCAACTCTCAAATAACACATGATACGCGGTTTAATGCGGTGGGATAGATATGAGCTCTGGCTTTTTTGTCTTGCGGTATTTGTGCGAGTATTTGCCGTGGCGGTGCTTTTTTTTTGGTACCCGCCCTTTCCGTTTGCTGGTTCTGACTCGCAAAGTTATTTATCAGCCGCGCGCGGTTTTCTAGTAGAAGGGCATTTTATCGCTGAGGATGGCGTCTCTCCTAATAGTTATGAGATGCCCGGATATCCGTTGTTTGTGGCGGCATTAGAAAGTATTGGCGGACTGATATTCGTCGCGCTTGTTCAGTGCCTCTTATTGGGTGTGACCACGGTGTTGATATATCGTATCGGCGGACTGTTTTCAGCACACATAGGGATGGTCGCTGCGTTGCTGTTTGCTTTTGATCCGGCTGGTATATTCTATTCGGGCTTCATCCTCACCGAACCTCTCTTTTTGTTCTTTTTCGTATGCGCTGTATATTTCGCAGTTTCGTCCGAATCACTACTTCGAGGTACGCTTATCCCCGGGTTACTGCTAGGTATGGCCACTATGGTACGTCCGGTAGGAGAAGTTTTGGCAGTCGCGTTTATCGTATTTTATATTTTTAAAAAATCAGTCGCGTGGAAGAAATGTTTTATTGCGACAGCAGTTTTTGTGGTCGGATTTGCGATGATCGTAGGCCCATGGATTGTGCGCAATAAGATTCTTTTTGGTCGCACAGAACTCTCTGCTGTCGCCGCGTGGCAATTTGCCTATGCGCATGGACCGCTTTTTTATGCGTATCAAAACAATATCTCCGATAAAGAGGCCATCTCTCTATTTCACGCGCGTCTTCTAGAGGTAAGCCCCTATGTTGAAGACATTAAGGCAAATCGTGCGGGCACTCTTTATAATGCCCCCTATCTATGGCAGGTAGCGTTTGAATATATTGGTGAGTATCCCGTAGCATTTGCGCGCTTTCATGTGATAAAAACTGTTCCGTTTTTTGTAAGTGATGGATTGCGCGAAATCGCAGGTCGCGTCGGTTTGATTGATAATGACTTACCCAATATTGGTAATTTATTATTACGCGGAGAAGTTAGCGGGATCATCGCGGCACTTGTACAAGAGCCTCTCGCGTTTGTGTTATTTCTTATCGGCAGTCTTTTCTGGGGCGCCGTCGTGTGTTTGATGGTTGTGGGCGCGTGGCAATACAGTCGTCATGATGTCCGCGGGCGTCGCACCATCATGCTGCTTGTTTGTCTCATTGTTATTATGGCCGGTGTCGCGGGCGGCGCAGTATCTCATCCACGGTATCGATATAGCGTGACACCGTTTATATTTGTGCTGACGGCGATTGGCATTAGCCGCGTGGTATTACAGAGCCGTTTGACACAAAGGGTAAAGCGCTTTAAAGTTTTTTCATGAAGGTAATGATTCTTTGCGGTGGGAGAGGGATTCGTCTCAATGAAGAGACAGCCTTTAAACCGAAGCCTATGGTTATGGTCGGTGAGCGACCTATCGTATGGCACATCATGAAGCTCTATAGTCATTATGGATTCAATGACTTTGTTCTCTGTCTTGGGTATCGGGGAGATATGATCCGAGCATATTTTGATAACCCAGCGCACAAAGAGCCCCAGTGGAATGTACAGTGTGTTAATACGGGAGAAAGTGCTGAAACGGGAACTCGCATTATGCGAGCCGCTTCTTTTTTGGGAAATGATGAGAAGTTCATGCTGACATACGGCGACGGGGTTGCCGATGTCGATATAAAAAAACTTGTCGATTTTCATAATGAACACAACAAGGCTCTCACGGTGACCGCTATCAAACCACCAAGCCCGTTTGGTGTACTCGAGATTGACGGCCATACGGTCACTTCGTTTGCGGAAAAACAGCGATCAAAAGATTGGACGAGCGGAGGGTTCATGGTATGTAATCGTTCAGTACTCGATCTTTTATCTGATGATGAGAAGTGTATTTTTGAACAAGGCCCTGTGCAAGAGCTTTCTCGGAGAGGTGAGCTCGCGGCGTACAAGCATGAAGATTTTTGGCACTGTGTAGATACGCTCAAGCATCTCGAAGGACTCAATGCATTTCATTCGCGTGGCGAGCGCCCGTGGATGGTGTGGGAGCGGGCGTAGGTTTGTTCTGGGCATTTTTTGTGCTATAAGTGGGGTTGAATTTGAACCTTGATTTTTCTGCATGAAAAACAAATAAGCCAAGGAGGTAGCTAGTGAATGACCAGCTTGTAGCTCACGAGCTACGAAGGCGTTTCCCACGTACTCCCATCAGACGAGTCATGCTCATCAACCCGCCTGCCTTGCCCGCCAAGGCATTCGATCTTAGCGCGGCGAGAAAGAAGCGGTACTCAGGATTTCTCCCGTACGGACTCGCGGTACTCGCGCGCTTGCTGCGAGAGGCGGGGTTCGCCGTGTCTGTACTCGATCTCAATTTTTTTCTGTTGGCGACAGCTCAGAGAGGAGATGAGGTTGATGTCGATGCGGTATGGAGAGAGGAACTTCGGAGAGCTCTTCTTTCTTTCGACCCCGATCTCGTCGGCGTCACTTGCATGTTCACCATGACACACGAGGTTTTTACCGAAGTGGTGCGCGAAGTGCAGGCGCTAGGCGCCCCCGTCATCGTTGGCGGCGTGCATGTGACCAATGACACCGAGCGCATTTTGCGCGAGCTCGATGGCGTAGTCGCGTCAACCCACGAGGGCGACGTGAGCTTTCCCGAGCTTCTTGCCTTTCTCAACACGCCCGATGCGGATGTAATCCCGCGACAGATCGCCATGGTGATCGATGGGCACTACTGGTCAGACGACCGCCGTGCTCTACCCACCAGTGAGGTGGTGAGTCGTGTGGCGGCCCTCGATCTTTTGCCGGTCGAGCAGTACTCGGGTGTCGGATCTATCGGATCATTTATCTCGGGTCTGCCCGCAAACACGCGTGGAGCTGTCTCGCTGTTCAATAGGGGATGCCGCGCGCAATGCACCTTCTGCTCCGTCCGATTTTTCAATGGGCCGAGCGTGCGTTCACGATCCGTCAAAAGCGTCGTCGACGAGATCGAGTGGCTCTACCACGAGCGCGGGGTCACCCATATCACCTGGCTCGATGATGACCTATTCTACGGAAAGGTTGTCGACCTGTTCAACGAGATCGTTCGTCGGCGTATTCCCATCACATGGGACGCGTCCAACGGCGTCATCGCCGCTGCTCTGACGCCTGAGATTATGGCGGCAGCAGCAGAGTCTGGTTGTATCGGCCTTTTCTTTGGTTTCGAGTCTGGTAACCCCCAGACGCTTCGAGAGATCAAGAAACCCGGTACGATTGAGCAGTACCTTCGAGCCGCCGAGCTCATTCATCTCTACCCTCACATCTTTACGCGCGCGTTTCTCATGATAGGTTTTCCGCACGAGACGCTTGAGATGATGATGCAGACCATGCGGTTTGCAATCAACATGAACCTCGATTGGTACAACATCACCATCTTGCAGCCACTTCCCTCGACACCGATCTACAAGAGCATGCTCGAAGAGGGTTTGCTCGAAGATCTCGCGATTTCTGGCGAGGTAAAGTTCCAAGTGGGACCATTCGGCAAGCAGACACAGATCGAGCGAGCCGAACAGCTCAATGCGCGATCATTCGCAGATGAATTCGCATTACTCGATCCGCAAGCCGTCCCGCCACGCGACATGCTCAGCCTCATCTGGTTCTTCATCAACTACCAGGTCAACTACGCGCGCGTAGGACGGGTCGATCGTCCAGAGAAACTCGCAATCATGCATCCGTTTCTCCACGACATTGCCGACCGTGTCACCGAAAATCATGCTCTCGCCCAAACAGCGGCAGCGGAGATCAGTGCCAAGACAGGAGATTGGCAAGACGTAAGGCGCCGCATGGCAGACGTACGGCGAATACTCGCCGAGTCCGCGTACTGGCGCGACAAGTTCGGGGCCTTCAATCTCGATGGCTGGCTCGCTTTCATCGAGTACAACATGCAGACACACCTCACAGCAGGATGAGGGCCATCACCGGGTGGCCCTCTTTTTTTTGTCGCAAGGGTATTGATGGTTTTAATATATTGTGGTATGGTATTTTCCAGACCTCGTTGAAATAAAATGGTTTCCCAAGCGAGGAAAACAGCACAAACACAGGAGGTAATAGTGCAACCAGAGGTAACCGAACTCAGCGACGAGGAGAGGGATCTCTACCTCAAGCTCCAAGCCAAGGTTGGCTGGAAGCGAACGGGGACTGAGGTCTTCGAAAGCTTCTTCCCCATCTTGCCGTTCGTCCCGTCCGAGCAGGCACTCGTGCGTACGTGTGCTGATGGCTCGAAGGAAGTCCTCATGTGGTACCGTGAGGATCCGCACTACAAGGGCTGGCACATGGTTGGAGGGTACATCCTCCACGGCGAGTCGGACGAGGAGTGGCTCGCGCGGTGCATCAAGAAAGAGACGGATCTCAAGCTCAGCTCCTTCTGGCACATCCGCGACTTCAACACCCGACCCGAGACCGGCTGGGTGCCCAATCACCAGATGGCCAGATTCTTCGTCTGTGAGGTGAAGGGCGAGCCAAGTGTGGGCACCTGGTTTCCGCTCAACGCGATTCCCGAAGATACCCTCGGGCATCACAAGAAGTACATCGACTGCCTTCGCGCGCATTTCATGCGGATGGAGACGATGTGCCAGAAGGGAATCTGGCACGACCACAAGTCGAAGGCGCCGCAGTGGAAGTGGCGGGTTTGCAACTGGAACTATTTCGGTGAAAGCGCCGATCGGGTCGATTCTGGGCGCGTGTACGATGCGCTCGATGACGCGGTCGCCGCTTTCAGGAGCTTCGAAGCTCCTCTAGCCTACCTCGTCGATGACCAGGGTCTCCAGATTCTGTAGGCGCGATTCGCGCGAGCGGACACCAACGGGTGTCCGCTCTTTTTTATTCTGACTCTTGCGCAATATCGATTTTTGTTGTATGAATTGGGAATCATGACGCTTGGATATTGGCAACATAAAAATGTATTTATCACCGGAGCTACAGGGCTTTTGGGCTCGTGGCTCGTCAAATATTTGGTTGATGCCGGCGCTCGCGTGACGGTACTCATACGCGATATGGTGCCTGATTCATATCTTTTAACCTCCGGTTACGCGGGTCGCGTCAATGTCGTGCGCGGCAGTCTTGAAAGCTACCACATCCTTGAACGAGCGCTCAACGAGTATGAGATCGATACGGTATTTCATACAGCCGCACAAACCATCGTGCAGATTGCAAATCGCAATCCTCTCCCAACACTCGAGGCAAATGTGCGCGGTACCTGGAATATACTCGAAGCCGTGCGCCGCAATCCTAATGTAAAAAAGATTATTATTGCTTCTTCTGACAAAGCATACGGCATTCACAAAGAGCTCCCCTATACTGAAGACGCGCCATTGCGCGGTTCACATCCGTATGATGTGTCCAAGAGTGCTGCCGATCTAATCGCGCAAATGTATCACAGTACCTATAGTGTACCAGTGACCATTACGCGCTGCGGCAATTTTTTTGGTCCCGGCGATTTGAATTTTAATCGTATTGTTCCCGAGACCATTCGTGCGTTGGTTGCCGGTCAGCGTCCCGTGATCCGTTCTGACGGTACTTTTATTCGCGATTATTTTTATATCGAAGACGCAGCTGATGCGTATATCACGCTCGCAGAAAAAATGGATGATCCTAAAATTCACGGACACGCCTTTAATTTTTCAAACGAACTCCAGATGTCAGTGCGTGAAGTAGTAGAACGGATCGGCACATTGATGGGCAGCTCGCTCGAGCCACTTATCATGAACGAAGCTCGCAACGAGATTCTTCATCAATATCTGTCTGCTAAAAAAGCGCGGGAAATGCTCGGATGGAGTCCCAAGCTTGGCTTTGATGAAGGATTGCGTCGTACTATAGACTGGTACCGCAAATTTTTACATACTAAAGGTAATGTCTAACACTTCGCGCGTCTCGCTCGTGACCGGCGCCGGTGGCTTTGTTGGTGCGAATTTAGTGCGAAGACTCGTGAATCAGGGCGAGCGGGTTCACGCGCTGGTGCGTGCTGATAAGCCAAATTGGCGACTTGCCGATATCGCGGACAAGATCACTTGGCACAAGGCCGATCTATGCGATAAGGCTACGGTGCGTACGATAGCGCATACGGTACAACCGGAATTTATTTATCATCTTGCTACTGCAGGCGTATACGCGGGAGCTCATGTATCTGACAGCGAGATGATTGAAAATAATGTTTGCGGTTTTATAAATCTTGTAGACGCGGTGAGCGACTTGAATTATGCGTGTTTTATCAATACCGGCAGTTCCGCTGAATATGGGCAGAAGCAAAATCCCATGCACGAAGCTGATATATGCGAACCTACGACAGCCTATGGCATCAGTAAACTCGCTGCTACACACTACGCGACTTTGGTAGCTCAAAAAGAGTCGAGACCTATTGTCACACTGCGCCTCTTTTCTCCCTACGGGCCGTATGACGATGCTAGTCGTCTTATGTCGTATGCTATCGCGCGCGCTTCGCGTGGTGAAAATCTTTCATTGGGTGATCCCCAATCAGTAAGAGATTTCGTGTATATCGATGATGTTATAGAAGCATATGTACAGTGTGCGAAAAATGCAGTAAAGTGCAGAGGAGAAGTATTCAATATCGGAAGCGGGGGAGAGTTTTCCGTCCGCACTGTCGTTGAAAAAATTTTACAAAAGGTAGGGTCATCTTCGCAATGTTCGTGGAGAAATGCCAACGCGGGTCGTCCTTGGGAATCATCTCGTTGGCAGGCTGATATCTCAAAGGCAAAAAAAATGCTAGACTGGGAACCCAAAGTTTCTTTGGATAAGGGTTTGGACAAGACTCTTTTGTGGTTCGGTAAAAATCAGTCTTTTTATAAAGACATATGAAAGAGCATATCACCGATAAAAAAATATCAGTCATCATAGCTTGCTATAACGAAGCTGAAAATATTCCCGCGATGTACAAGCGGTTGACAGAGGCGTTTGTGCACATCACGCCTCACTACGAGTTTGTGTTTGTTGATAATGCTAGTCGTGATAATTCCGCCGAATTGTACCAATCTTTGTGTGAGCAAGATCAGCGCGTTTCGGCGATTCTGATGTCTCGTAACTTTGGGAGTTCAGATACTTCGTATTCGGCAGGCACGGAATACGCTTCGGGGGACGCTGTTATTTGGATTGATGGTGATATCCAAGACCCGCCTGAGCTTATCTCACAATTTGTACAAAAATGGCTTGAGGGGTATGAGGTCGTGTATGGTGTTAGGAGTAAGCGTAAAATGGGTATATTTTTGGGTTTTGCATATAAAACTTTTTACCGTTTGTTTCGTAGATATTCATATATAGAGATGCCAATGCATGCGGGCGATTTCTGTATCATTGATAGGAAGGTCGCTGATGTTCTCAACAGCATGCCGGAACGCGACAGGTTTATGCGGGGACTGCGCGCATGGGTCGGGTTTAAGCATACTGGTGTAGAATATACCCGTCTCGAGCGTGCCGCAGGCCGCTCATCGACAAATCTTGGTTTGTATATCCGAGTCGCGAAAAAAGGTTTAATATCTTTTTCATACGCACCTCTTTCGTTTATCTCAAATATTGCATTTGTCGCCATGATAGCGACTATGATTGCGATCCTTGCCTTTCCGTTTTTTGCTATTTTTTACCCAGCGCCACGCGGATTTCTCACACTCATAGTTGTTATTCTCTTCATCGGTAGTGTTCAATTTTGCATTTTAGCAATTTTAGGAGAATACATGGCAAAGATTTTTGAAGAGGTAAAAGCTCGGCCAAAATATATCATTCGTCATATTATAAATAATCATCGCATATGAAACTTTCAGATTACGTCGTTCAACATCTCGCTGACAGAAAAGTAAAAAAAGTATTTCTTATCACGGGTGGCGCTATCGCGCATGTCGTTGATTCTTTTCGCAATATCAAAGGCATTGACTATGTGTGCCATCAAAACGAGCAAGGCGCGGCAATGGCGGCAGAGGCCTACTCGCGTCTATCTGGCACCATCGGTGTCGCGATGGCAACCAGTGGTCCTGGCGCGACCAATCTCATCACCGGTATGTGTTGCGCGTGGTTTGATTCTATCCCAGCTCTGTATATTACTGGGCAAGTAAATAATCACGAACAAAAAGGAAATACAAAGGTGCGACAAGTCGGTTTTCAGGAGACGGATATTGTCTCTATGGTAAAGCCGGTCACTAAATATGCCGTGATGGTTACCAGGCCAGAAGACATACGCTATGAGCTTGAGAAGGCAATATATATTGCGTACGAAGGACGCCCCGGCCCCGTATTGATCGATATCCCGATGGATATTCAGCGCGCTGATATAGATCCAAAAAAGTTGCGCTCTTTTACTCCACCAAAAAATGCCGGACCCGATCGCGATACTGGCAAACGCTTTGATACGAAAATCAAAGCCGCAATGCACTTGATGGAGAAAGCAAAGCGTCCTGTCATTATTGTCGGCGGCGGAGTCCGTCTAGCAGATGCAACCTCCCAGATGGGAGAATTTATCAAAAAGACCGGATTTCCTGTAGTAACTTCGTGGAGCGGTTTTGACGCCGTTGCGTTCGGGCATCCTTTGCATATAGGGCAGTTCGGTGTTTATGGAAACAGAGGAGCAAACTTCGCTGTTCAAAACGCTGATTTTATCATCAGTGTTGGCTCACGCCTCGATACGCGTCAGACGGGCGGTCAGCCATCTACCTTTGCGCGTGAAGCAAAAAGAGTCATGGTTGATGTTGATAATGCAGAGATAAAAAAGCGTCGCGGGTACAAGGCAGATGTGGAGATTTGTAGCGATGCGAAAGATTTTCTAAGAACCACAAACACGCTTTTGAAAGACTTTTCAGGGCAAGATATTACTGACTGGGTAGGTCGTACGAGAGTCTGGAAAAAGGCGTATCCCGCGGTCTTGCCCGCATACTACAAACAAAAGGGCAGCGTGAACTCATATGTGTTCGCAAAAACACTTTCTGATCTTACTCCACGCAACGCGGTGATCATACCCGATGATGGCGGCAATTTGACATGGATCATGCAATCCTTCGAGATCAAAGACGGTCAGCGGCTTTTCTCAGCTTTCGGCAATTCTCCCATGGGGTATTCATTTCCAGCGAGCATTGGCGCAGCATATGCAGTCGGTCCCAAGCGGCCAGTCATCGCGATCATCGGTGACGGCAGTTTCCAGATGAATATTCAGGAATTGCAAACTCTTTTTCTGTATAAAATTCCGGCAAAGGTTTTCATTCTCAACAATCATTCATATGGTATTATCAAGCAGTTTCAAGATTCTTTGTTTGGAGGGCGCTACGAGGCTTCATCTCCAGAAAAGGGATATGCTCCGCCAGACTTTGTCGCTATCGCAAAAGCGTATAAACTCAAAACGGTGACAATCAAAAATCACCAAGAGCTTGCGAGTAAGATAAAAGAGGTGCTTCGTTTCAAAGAGCCTGTTATTTGCGATGTACTGTTAGATAAAGATCAGAAGTTGATGCCGAAGCTTGAGTTTGGCAACGCCATCGAAGACTTGTGGCCAGAGATCGATCGCAAAGAATTCGCCGCCAATATGATAGTAAAACCTTTCAAAAAGAAAGCATAAGTCATATGTCGCAAGACCCTATTCCATTTTCTCAAATAGCGCAGCAACTACAGGCAAGCCCCATGTTTACGGTGTTAGCGCAGGTACAGGCGCTCGAAAAAGCAGGTGAGCACATTATCCATTTTGAGATAGGTGACCCTGATTTTAATACGCCTGCGCATATTGCTGATGCCGGCATTGCCTCGCTCCAAAGAGGCGAGACGCATTATGTAAACTCCTTGGGTATTGCCGAATTGCGTGACGCGGTCGCAGAGGCGACTGAGCGTGATTTGGGGTTTCGCCCATCTCGAGAGCAGGTAGTTATCGCCCCCGCTATTTCTTTTGTATATTTTGTCGTAAATTGTTTAGTGAATCCCGGCGAGGAGGTCATCGTTGCTAATCCGGATTATGCTTCGTATTTTTCAGCCTTTTCTGCGTTGGGCGCAAAAGCCGTCGCTGTTCCTACCTACGAGAAAAAGCAATTTCGCATACAGGCAGAAGATATCGAAAAACATATTACTCCGAAGACGCGATTGATGATTATCAATTCTCCGCAGAATCCGACGGGCGCGGTTATCTCCCGCGAGGATTCAAAGAAAATATTTGATCTAGCTCAAAAGCATAATATTTTTATTATTAGCGATGAGGTATACGGTAAAATAGTATATGATGAAAAGGTGCATTCTTTGGGCACCTATGATCATTGCCGCGAACGAATTATTATCTTAAATAGTTTTTCTAAAACATACGCCATGACTGGTTGGCGTCTCGGGTACGCGATTGCCCCCGAACAAATCGTAGAGAAACTTGGCCTGATGATTCAGACGGTTATATCGAGCGTACCGGCGTTTATCCAGCAAGCTGGTGTTGCCGCACTCCTCGGAGATCAATCATGTGTTAATACTACGGTTGAGGAGTATCGAGGGCGTCGTGATTTGATCATCAAAGGGCTCAACGAGTTATCGGGAGTTTCGTGTGTAGTGCCGGGCGGGGCCTTTTATGCGTTTCCAAATATTTCAGGCACCGGTATGTCGAGTGAAGAATTTACACGTTTTATACTTGATAAAGCCCGTGTCGCCGTTTTACCGGGAGTAAATTTCGGTTCTATGGGGGAGGGACATATACGCATTTCATTTGCAACATCAACCGAAAATATTAAAGAAGGACTCGCGCGTATGAAGAAAGCGCTTGAAGAACATAATCATCATGAATAAAGAACTCAAAAAACAAATACAAAAAGAGTATCAAAAGCGTTTTGGTAACCAAAAGTTTATAGCAGGCAAAACTTCTATACAGGCGTCGGGCAAAGAGTTTGATTGGCAAGAGATGGTGGGCATGACCGAGGCGGTTCTCGATGGCTGGTGGACCGAAGGACGCTTTGCCGATGAATTTGAGAAGAAGTTCGCTAAGTTTGTTGGTGTTCCATATTGTATTACCACTACATCAGGATCCTCCGCTAATCTTTTGGCGATCTCAGCACTTACTTCTTGTCACCTTGGCAAACGCCGTCTCAAACCGGGAGATGAGGTGATAACGCTCGCGGCTGGATTCCCCACGACAGTCAATCCGCTTATTTTACATCAACTGGTGCCCGTTTTTGTCGATATCGATGTAGAGACTTGTAATGTCAATAGAGAGCAGCTCAAAAAGGCCATATCTAAAAAAACAAAAGCGATCTTTTTACCACACCATCTTGGTAACACTTTCAATGTCGATGCTGTCAAAGCGCTCTGCAAAAAGCATAAGCTCTGGCTTGTCGAAGATTGTTGTGACGCACTCGGATCTACCTATAAGGGAAAGCAAGTAGGTAGTTTTGGGGATTTGTCGACATTTAGTTTTTATGCCGGTCATCACATGACGATGGGAGAAGGTGGCGCGGTGATGGCGCGCGATCCACTGCTGGCTTCTGTGACTCGATCGTTCCGTGATTGGGGCAGAGAGTATTGGTTTAAAACAGGAGAAGATTCTCGGCGTGACAAAGGACTTGGCGCGCTTGGCAAATCAAAATTACCCCCCGACTATGATCATAAATTTATTTTCTCGGAGATAGGATTTAACCTCAAGATAACCGATATCCAGGCCGCATTGGGTCTTGTGCAACTTAAGAAGGTAGGCGCGTTTACAAAACGCAGGCGCGATAACTTTGCTTATTATTACAAAGAATTAAAGCGCCACAAAAAGTTCTTTGTGTTGCCGGAGGCAGCCGTAAACACTCAGCCATCGTGGTTTGGTTTTTTGCTTACTCTCAAAGATGATTGCCCATTTACACGAAAAGAGCTTATTCAATATTTGCATGACCACAAAATCGTAACGAGGATGTTTTTGGCAGGCAATATTATCAATCAGCCTTATTTCCAAAGTTATGCTATTGATTATCGGGTATCGGGCAAGCTTCCAAATACTGATCATGTCATGCGCGGGTCTTTCTGGGTTGGTTGCTATCAGGCAATTGATAAAGAGAGACGAGAGTATGTTGTCAAAGTTTTTACCGAATTTCTAACGAAGTACCCTAGAGTCTAAAATCCGTATCATATAAAGATATCCACAGGCAATTACATTTTTTTGGTTTTTAGGAATACAATGAAGGCGTAAAGCTGTACCTTGCTCAGAGCTTTGTCGGGTTCTTGCTTGTAAATAGTTTTAGCCTATTAATCATCTTTATTTTTTAAAGCAAAATATGAAAAATGTAACTGTTTCTTTGCCATCTCAGAGTAGGGAAATCCTCCTCATTATTACAACGTTCTTTGTCGCCGCTACGTTTTTTATCGCTCTCAATAGCTGGGCAACCACTATCGGTACCAACGTTGATACCAGTGTCTTCAATGCTTCTTCTACCGCGCATATTTCGGGTAATATCAACGGCGGCGCCAATCTCTTCATTGGTGGTACGACCACACAGTCGATGGCGGCAGTAGCTTTCGGTACCGCAACAGCGGGTACGAATATTGATGCATATATTTCTGGCGGTTTGGGTGTGAACAATGCCACAAGCGCTGATGGTGATTTTGTTGTCGGCACGAGCCCATTGCTCTCATTCACCAAAAATGGACGCTTGGTAGTCGGCGCAACCTCAACGGGTGCGGTCTCAGGTATCTCAGGTCACAAATTTATCTTTGATGGTGGACAGGCAATCTTCTCATCAGGAAGTACAGCAACTGCTACGTTGAGTATTCTTAACGAGGCATCAGCTGATGGTACCAACGCTTGTATTGAAATGAGTACAGATGGCATCACCTATCGCGTATTTATCAATAGCGCGCGCACTGGGCTTACGGCAGAGGCAGGGTCATGCGGAGGCAACTAAGGTTTTCTTATTCATTAAAAATTATCTGAATATGAGAACCAAATTTTTAGTCGGGCTTCTCGCTGTTTCCGTGGGTTTCGTGCTCGCCCAGAGTGCGTTGGCGGTAACGGTAAGCGAAGCCATCACGCTGACCGCTCCCACAGAGAGTGGGAGCACAAATAATGTCACGATGTCGGCGAATTCCACGTTCGATTCGATGACGGTAACAGCGACAGCACTTTTGATTTCAGTTTCCAGCGATCAGAGCGTCACACTTACATCGTCAGACGCGCGCGTATTCAAGAACGATCAGAGTGTGCAGACGGTATGCAATACCACTTCGTCTTCCATAACTCTTTCGAGTGCCATTACCTACGCCATTCAAATGGGCGGCGCGTGCTCGCAGGGTGGAGGAGGTGGAGCGGGTACTCAAGCAACTCCGCCACCACCACCAAGCTCTGATAGTCCAGGTGGCTCTACCACCCCACCTCCACCGCCGTCCGACTCGGGGAGCTCTACTACACCTCCACCACCTTCAACGGATACTACTATCCCTCCTCCAGCTACCACGACACCTCCTCCGTCAATGCCAACCCTTCAGGTTCCGACAAAAGAGCTTTCTTTGGGTATGAAAGACGATCAAGATGTCATGAAGCTTCAAGTGCTTCTTGCTTCCGACACGTCTCTCTATCCGGAAGGTTTGATTACGGGTAACTTTGGCCCCAAGACCGAGGCCGCGGTGAAAAAGTTTCAGACAAGGCATGGGATTTCGCCGGTGGGTCGCGTAGGTCCTATGACGCTCGCGAAACTCATGGAGATTTACGGCAGCGGTTCAATGACTGCTCCGACGCCAGCCGCATCAACTGGTGGCAAACTCACTCGCGAGCTTGCGATGGGGGATGAGGGAGATGATGTAAAAACTCTCCAGTCGTTCCTCGCCGCTGATCCAAGTCTCTATCCCGAGGGTTTGATTACTGGCTATTTTGGTGGTCTTACCAAGGCAGCGGTACAAAAGTTTCAGACAAGGCATGGGATTTCGCCGGTGGGTCGCGTAGGTCCTATGAC
>JBBTSE010000001.1:0-17339 GCA_038064855.1 Patescibacteria group bacterium | reverse complement strand
GCTTGCGAAGCTTAACGCGTTGATGCAATAAGTGGGATGCAGAAAAACCACTCAGAGCGTGCTCTGAGTGGTTTTTTTGTTACCCATGTGATACGCTTGCTTACATGTCATCGCTCGAGCGGTCACTTCTCTGGATATTGCGTGGTGGGTTGATCCTACTTCTTTTTATGCCGCTTGTGGTTTCCAAGAGTCTTTTCTTTCCGTTTATTACGGGGAAAAACTTTTTCTTTCGTATTATTGTCGAACTTCTTTTTGGAATATGGGGAGCCCTTGCCCTACTCTATCCTCAGTACCGTCCACAAAAGGGGCCAATCCTTTACGCGCTCGGTGCTTTTTTGGCGATATTGGGTCTTGCAACGGTTGCAGGCGCGAGCCCTTATCATAGTTTTTGGTCAAATTATGAACGCATGGAGGGTCTCATTACTCACTTGCATCTATTTGCCTTTTTTCTAGCAATGGCACACGCTTTTCGCTCAAAGTGGGATTGGCTCTATTTTTTCCACTGTTCGCTTGTAGTTAGTATCGTCGTAGCGTTCCATGGTTTTTTGCAATCCGTCGATGGTGGCAGGTCGGACGGTATTTTGCATACTAATAAGCTATTTCTTGGACTTCAAAATGCATCACTTTTTGATCCTATTGTTGGGACAAGTAGACCGTATGCGGCATTTGGTAACTCGATTTATTTCGGTGTATATTTAATGTTTCATTTGTTTATTGCGAGCGCTTTCTGGTATTCTGTTCGTTGCGTCGGATGGAGGGTTGCGTATAGTATCGTTTTTCTTTTTGAGTTGTATGTTTTCTTTATCGCCGCAAGTCGAGGCGCGTTTGTGGGTTTGTCCGCAGGCATTGCGCTCTCAGCGTTGTTTCTCATATTTACTAAGCGTTCATGGCATTATCGTGTGGCTGCGGGCGGTGCTCTTGCGATTGTGGCGGTTGGCTTGCCGGCGCTTGTGTTTCTGTTTCCTCAGCATCCTATCGTACGCAAGGTTGAGGTCTTGGCTCGATTGTCGAGCGTTTCTCTCGATCAGGTTAGTCAGGAGCCACGTATAATGATTTGGCGTATGGGGTGGCAAGCATTCAAAGAGCGTCCGATCCTTGGATGGGGTCCTGAGAATTTTATTATCCCGTATGGAAAGTATTATGATCCAAATCTTTTTAGTAACGAAGCGTGGTTTGATCGTACACACAACATGTTACTTGAGTGGCTTGTAGCAACCGGCGTTCTTGGTTTTGTCGCATATGTTTCTATTTTTGCGGCAGTCGGTATCGTGTTGCGTCGGTTGGTGCGAAACCGCGAGCTTGATCCATTTATGGCAGTATTGATTGTGAGCTTTTTGCTTGCATATATTATTCAAGATATTTTTGTTTTTGATAATACAGTAACTTATATTTTAGTTTTCTCGTTGTTGGCGTTTCTCCACGCGCTTTCTGCGCCGTCCGCAAAAAAAGTATCTACTCAGGCAAATCCTACCCTTGCAGTTTTGCCAATTATCGCAAGTATATTCGTTGTATGGATACTCAATGTGCCACATATTAGTATGGCTAAGGAGATTATTACAACACTCGGGTCATTTGGTCGAGCAAAAAGTGTTCAGGAGGTCCTCGATCAGTTTGATAAAGTAACACAGCAAAATGTTTTCGGCAGAGCAGAAGCGCGCGAGCAATTTGCCAATCAACTTGTAGAAGCTGCAACCAGTGTACAGGGGCCCAATGAAGCCTATCTCGCGCTCCTCGATAGAAGTATTGTCGAAATTGAAGCCGAAGCAAAAGAGCAGCCACAGGTCGCGCGCTATCCTATTTTTTCAGGCAAACTCTACACTATTCGATTTAGCATGACCAAGAAGGGATATGAAGAGGCTGAACGTCATTATCACCGCGCACAAGAACTCGCGCCTGACTATGTTCAGATTGATTTAGGCTTGGCAGAGCTTTATACGATAGCAGGCGAGAGCGATAAGGCGCTTGCCGCGGCGTTTAGTGCATATCACAAACCCACAAAACAGAGTACGATCGGTGCACTTTTTTATCCGGTATTATCAGTTCATATACTTGCTGAGCGATATACCGAAGCGATCGCCTTCGTCAATAATTATAGCGAGGATGATCTTAGGTCGCTTTTTAATCCCAACGGAAGCGGAGCAGATATCCAGTTGGCTGTAGAACGCGCATTGTCTCGTGGGAAAAATCTTGAGGGACGCAAAGTATTTCTCGAGTTCTTAGATCAAAAGGCCGATAGTCCTTATATCTCTATTGGTCTTGCACAGACCCATTCTCAGCTTGGCGATAATCGCACGGCGTGTCGGTATGCTAGAGAGGCTGCTGCGGGTGATTCAGTATTGGGTGAGCAGATCAAAGGATTCCTTGATCAGTGTTAGCGCGCCACGCCTCCACCACTTTTGCTTTTTGGGTGCTCTTGGCAACCTCATGCCTCGTCCCTCTTGTATCGTGGGAAGGTTTTTTCTTTGGCGTTGCGTTTACTAAAACTATTGTCTTTTTTCTTGGTGTTTTGACGGCGTTGGTCTTTTGGATAGGGAGCGCTATCTGGAGACGCCCTACATCTATTGTTGGAGCAATCGCTCTTTTTGTGGTAGTGGTTGGTATTGCGGCAGTAGTAGGGATAGAACCTTCGCAAAGTATATGGTCAAATTATGAACGCATGTTTGGTTTTGTAACTTATCTTTTTGGGCTTGCATATATCATCATGCTCACCGATCTTTTGCGTCACGAATATTATCGCAAGCTTTTCCTTTCTGCGGTTGTCAGCGTCGGGGTTTTGGTCGCGGGCATTGCTGTGGTGCAGTTTTTGATTGATTCTGTCGGTTCTCGTCCAACTTCTACTATTTATAACTCAGCTTTTCTCGGCTCGTACCTCCTGCTCTTAATATTCCCCGCACTCTACTTAGGTCTTGCTGCAAAAGAAAAAACTATAAAGTATGCGTGGTTTTTCGCAGCCACGCTTATTGTATTGGGTGTCTTTGTCTCAGGCGCTCGCGCAGCGATATTGGGGTCAATAGCGGGCTTGCTGGTGTTGACGGTAGGTCTTTTACGACACAAAGGAAAGATGGTGCGTCATTGCGCAATTGGTTTTTTGGTATTTTTGCTTGTAGGTGCAGGTGTTTTCTTCCTTTTGCGTGAGCAGTTGGCAAACGCGCCTATCGTATTTGTGCGGCGTCTTGCGCGTATTTCCATCGAAGACCCCTCTGTATCGAGTAGGTTTTTGGGTTGGCAAGTTGCGTGGGAGGGATGGAAAGATCGCCCCGTTTTTGGGTGGGGCCCTGAGAATTTTAATATTCTTTTTAGTGAGCACTACGATGCTCGTTTAGTTAATTTTGAACCATGGTTTGATCGCGCACACAATTTTATTTTTGATATCGGAAGTATGACGGGGCTTGCAGGGCTTCTGGCGTATATGGGCATCTTCGGTGTGGCTAGCGTTACCTTATGGCGTTTACGCGCTCACAGGTGGTTCGCGATTACGTTTGGAGCTACGGGCGTCGCATATCTTGTTGAGCATCTTTTTACTTTTGATTCGATATCTTCTTTTGTTTTGTTGCTTGCGCTTTGCGCGTATATTGTCTCGCATACCGAGACTTCGAATAAGGGCCAAGGAAAGTATAGTATTTCTCGTATGGTTGTAGTGGCAATGCTTGCCCTGGCAGCGAGTTATATTGTTATATGGAGGCCCGTGCAGGAAAATTATATGGGTCGTAGTGCGTATGAACTACTCGCTCAAGGTCGTGACGAAGAAGCTGCCGCTCTTTTTGAGAAAGCTCTTTCTTATCGTACCTATGGTGATATTGATGTACGCAGAGCGGTTGCTGAATATGTTTTTGAATGCGCAAAAGCATGGGATGTATGTGGTAGTAAGCGATCTGTAGATAAGCAGGCCTATATACTTGACTATGCAATCGAAAAAATGGAAGAAAATATCAATACTCGTCCGCGTGATATCAAATGGCATATGTATCAAGGTCAGCTCTATCGCATGCGGTCGACGCTTTCAAGTCCGCCCGATCGTGCACTCGCAGCTTTGGCCGAAAAACGATTTTCTGAGGCGCGCGAAGTCTCTCCCGGAAGAGCGCAAAACTATTTAGAAATAGCGCTTGCTCGAAAACTTCAGGGTAATTATGAAGGTATGTGGAGTATTCTTGAAGAAGGAGAGCGTAGAGCGCCGGAATATTTGATTATTCAGTATAATATTCATTCCCACGCGGTTGACCTGAGTGATCAGAGACGCGAGCAAGAAGCATTAAAAAAGATTTATGACGAACAGGGCAATCCCCAATATGATTTGTTGCGTGACGCCTATGTGCGTAACAAGCGTTATAGTGATGCGATTGACATGCAGTCTCGCTGGATAGATATTCGTAGCGAAAGTTTATCCAATAAAGACGCAGCACCTCTCTACCAACAACTCGCAGCTCTTTTCCGTGTAGTGGGTGATAATCAAAAGGCTCGGGAAGCAGCACTCAAGGTTCGCGAGCTTGATCCAAGTTTGAGTCGTGAAGTCGATGCCTTTCTTAGTACGCTTCGATAGTTTTTAACGTCCCTGGCGTGACAACATTACCATCAGTGTCTTGAGCGCGATGGAGAGATCGAGGCCAAGGTCTCGATTTTTTATATAATACAAATCATATTGCAGTTTGAGGATAGTGTCGTCGTGGGAGGCGTAGTAGTAGGGCGGATTGATTTGTGCCCACCCAGAAAGGCCGGGGCGTATAAGATGGCGCATGTCGTAGTAGGGGATATTTTTGCGGAGGTTTCCAACAAACTCGGGTCGTTCGGGCCGTGGCCCGATAAATGAAAGCTCTCCTCGCAGGATATTCCATGCTTGTGGCAGTTCATCGATGCGTGTTGAACGCAATATTTTACCTACGGCAGTGATACGCACATCTCCTTCTTGGGACCATTCGGCACCATGAGTCTCGGCTGATCCATCCGGATTGAGTGCGAGCATGGTGCGATATTTAAGAAGGGTAAACGCTTTACCCATGCGTCCTACGCGTTGTTGGCGGATAAAGATAGGGCCACGCGAGTCAAGACGAATAGCGAGTGCCACAAAAGGCATGAGAACTATAGTGGGTATGCCGAGTATGATGGCAAAAAAGATATCCATGCCACGCTTGCTGGTTTCAAAAAAGAGTTTTTCGGTCTCCGCAATGTTTTCCAAGAACCATACTTTAGATATTAATGATACGGGGATGCGTCCCAAGATCATCTCGTAAAACACCGAGACATCGACAAATCGTATGCCACGGTGCAGTGCCTCGTAGAGTGTTTGCAAGAGCGTATCATTGGTTTGATTATCTTTTGACGCGACCACGATATCAATATGGTGCTTACTAACGAGTTCAAGGATATGCGGTGTTACCTCAGGGCAGCGCGCTTTTATGGTGTAGCCAAGATACGGATAGTCTTCAATGGTGCGCGCGAGCTCGTCGATATCAGGGGACGACCCTACGAGTAGTACGCGCATTTTGTCAGTCGAACGACCCGCGTAGGCAAAGAGAGATCGCCAGCAAAGCATGATGGCAAATGTGACAATGATATCGAGGATTAGATTGGTTCGCGGTGTAATCGTAAATGCTGGTACAAAGTAAAAGAGGGCGATGGCGATAATGCCACCCGAGAGAGTCGCGTAGGTTAAATATTTAAAGAGTTGCTCCGATTTACCTATGATGCGTACTTCATAAAGTCCTGTAATATAAAAGACAAGAATCCATACCGCGAACACGACGCCAAATGGTAGTATGTGGATAGCAAAGTTGTCCAAAAATTTTTCAGCACCGTAGCGGATAAAGAGCGTAATAACGAGCGAAAACCAAAAAACGGCGACATCGCCAACGGCAAGCAAAATGGTGCGATAGGTGCCGAGTGTCATAGTATTGTCATCATCATAGCTGGTATTGTGCGCCTTGTCTTTACTAACGAAACTTGCGCACAGTAGCGGCACTTGACAAAAAATCTCTCGTACTTTATACTTACTGCACAATGTGGTTGTCTTTGGCGCAAGCTAAAGCTCAAACATATGTCCGTACAAAACCCCCGCTTGCGGGGGTTTTGTATTTTTTGTGTATACTAATAATACGGTGATTTTGTCGCTAGTCAGGGCTCGTGGGCTGGCACTCACATAAGGACATATGTATGGAGTAAAACCCCCACTGGCCCTGCGTAGCGATAAAGCCCGATTTCGTATGGCAACTATGCAAGAAGGCGTTAGCTTGAAACCTTATACTTATTTGAAAGTCGGCGGACCGGCGCGTTTTCTTGTCGATGTCAAAAACGAAGCAGATCTCGCAAGTGCGATCTCATTTGCTAAAAAACAAAAGATTCCCTTTATCGTTTTAGGCGCTGCTTCCAATATTGTGGTCGCTGACTCAGGCTTTCCAGGGCTTGTGATCCGTATGCAGATGCGAGGCATCGAGCGCAAAGAAAATACACTGAGGGCGGAGGCAGGTGTACCCAATGCGGTGCTCGTCGCGCGCGCGGTAGCCGAAGGTCTCTCAGGCCTCGAATGGGCGATCGGCATTCCCGGTACGGTTGGCGGATCAGTGCGGGGCAACGCTGGCTGTTTTGGAGGCGAAGTTAAGGGCGCACTTCAAACCGTGCGTGTATTTAACACCGATACTGGCAAGACAGCTGAACACGACAATGACTTTTGTCATTTCGCATATCGAGAGAGTATTTTTAAAAAACATCCAAATTTCATTGTGGTATCTGCGACTTTCGTGTTGCGCCCAGGTGACCCCGAGGTCAGCCAGCGCATGGTACGCCACTATACGGCAGGCCGCTCTGCGAGCCAAGATATTGGCGAGTCATCGGCTGGTTGTATGTTTAAAAATATCGCGTGGCCTACGAGTGATGCTCAGCGCAAGCATCTTTTGTATCTTTTGCCACAACTCGCTGAGTTCACGCAATTCCCGACGATTCCGGCAGGATTTCTCATTGATCACTTGGGTCTGAAGGGACGCGCGATCGGCGGCGTCTCCATCTCTAAAAAGCACGGCAATTATATGATCAATCGTGGCAATGCGCGGGCAGAGGAGGTGGTGATGTTGGTCGGGCTTGTCAAAGAATATGTACATCGCAAATACGATTTGCATCTACAAGAAGAAGTTCAATATATCGGTTTTTAATTCGAACGGCGTTATACTATATATATGAGAACAATTATCAAAGGCAAACAAACAGATTTTACGCCAGCCATTCGCGCGTATATCGAGGCAAAGATTATAGGTCCCGTAACTCGTATTGTCGGTAAGAGCGATGCGTTGCTCGAAGTAGAGCTTTCGCGCGACTCTCGCCACCACCGCAAAGGTAATGTGTGGTGGGCAGAGGCAAATCTTACGATAGGCAAACATCTTATTCGCGCAGAGGAAGAGGGCGAAGATCCGCACACTGTCATTGACGAGCTCGAAAACGAATTTTTGCGCGAGATCAAATCTTTCAAAGGCAAAAAGCAAACCAAAGATATTCGTATTGCTCGTAGGATCAAGAAGGTTCTCAAAAAGATTTAGGCGCTTTGAAAAAGCGGGTTTCTTGATGTACACTGGGGTACCTTATGGGTATTTTTGCGTCTCTTTTTAGCGGTTCTCGTACGCGCGCTGCGCGCGCTTTTTTGCCTATCGTAGAAGAGATCAACGCACTCGAGGTTGAATATAAGGCAAAGTCCAACGAAGACATCAGGGCTGAGATCGCAAAGATGCGCGCTCACCCGGATCTTTCACGCGAATATTTAGATGAAATTTTACCTCGCGTATTTGCTATGGTGCGCGAGGCCTCGCGCAGGACTTCGGGCAAGCGACACTTTGATGTACAGCTTTTAGGTGGCATTGCGCTTCACAAAGGTACGATCGCTGAGATGCGAACGGGTGAGGGTAAGACTTTGGTAGCCACGCTTCCTACAGCGCTCAATGCGCTCTTGGGTAAGGGGGTGCATGTAGTCACTGTCAATGATTACCTCGCGCGCAGAGATGCGGTCTGGATGGGGGAGATTTACCACTTCCTCGGGTTATCTATTGGGTGTATCAACCACGATACTTCTTTTATATATGATCCAGTCTACGCAGAAGGTTCAAAGGAAGACAAGAAGCGTGATGATCTTGGTAGTTTTAAGGTAGTCGATGACTACCTTCGTCCGACGACGCGTAAAGAGGCATATGAGGCGGATATCACCTACGGCACCAACAACGAATATGGGTTTGATTGGTTGCGTGACAATCTTGCCGCATCTGTTGATGGTATGCGTCAGCGTGAGCACTATTTTGCGGTTGTCGATGAGGTAGACTCGATTTTAATTGATGAGGCGCGCACACCGTTGATCATTTCCGCACCCGATGAGGAGGCAGAGAGTTTGTATCGCGTATTTTCGGGTATCGCACCCAAACTCATACGAGACACTGACTACACGGTCGATGAAAAACATCGCGCAGTGTTGGTCAATGACGAAGGGATCTCCAAGGTTGAGCGTATCCTCGGTATCTCGGATATGTATTCAGAAAAAGGCGTGCGCTATGTGCGCCATTTAGAACAGTCACTTCGCGCGGAAGCTTTGTTTATCAAAGATCGCCACTATGTGGTTAAAAATAATGAGATTATTATTGTCGATGAGTTTACCGGTCGCATGATGCCGGGGCGTCGCTGGTCAGAGGGTCTTCATCAAGCGGTTGAGGCAAAAGAAAATGTCGAGATTCAAAAAGAATCACGCACGCTTGCAACTATCACCTTTCAAAATTATTTTCGTATGTACGAAAAGCTTTCTGGTATGACGGGTACTGCCGAGACTTCACGCGAAGAATTTTTAAAAGTATATAATCTTGATGTCACGGTTATCCCCACGCATCAACCCATGGTTCGCCGCGATCATTCAGATCGCATTTACCAGACCGAACACGGCAAGTTTGTGGCAGTTGCGCGTGAGATAAAAAAACGCCACGAGACAGGTCAACCGGTGCTACTCGGTACTGCATCGATCGAGAAAAATGAAATCTTATCAGCTATCCTTACGCGTGAGGGTGTACCTCATCACGCGCTCAACGCCAAAAATCATGAGCGTGAGGCAGAGATTATTGCGCAGGCAGGTAAACTTGGCGCGGTAACCCTTGCGACGAATATCGCCGGTCGCGGTGTCGACATTATCTTGGGTGGTACGCCACCAGTACCAGAAGATGCCGAGAAAGTCCGCGCGCTCGGCGGGTTGTATGTGCTTGGTACCGAGCGGCACGAAGCGCGTCGTATTGATAACCAGCTGCGAGGTCGCGCGGGCCGTCAGGGTGATCCGGGCGAGTCATGTTTCTTTCTATCATTTGAAGATGACCTCTTGCGTATTTTTGCATCCGACCGTCTCAAGAGTCTCATGGGTAAGCTCGGCATCCCTGAAGACGAGCCGGTGGAGGCGGGCCTTGTCACAAAATCTATCGAGCAAGCGCAGACAAAAATTGAGGGACTACATTTTGATTCACGCAAGCACTTACTCGAATACGATGATGTGTTGTCAAAACAGCGCACTGCCGTCTATCGTATGCGCCGAGAAATGCTACGCGCGTCACACGATGAGATAGACGCAAAGGTGCGCGAGTTTATTGCTGAGTTTGCGCGCGGCGTACATGTGGCTCACGAGACGCCAGAAGAAGCCAAAAAAGTATTCGCAGGACTTCTCCATAAGGGGGACGAAGAGCTTTTGATACCCGAGTCACTCGATCTTCCCGAAGGATTTATCTCGGTACTCGAAGCTGAATATCATGTGCGCATGAATACCAACCGTGAGCTCTTTTTGCAAAATGCGCGTGGACTTTTTTTGCAGATCATCGATATGTTCTGGCGTGATCATTTGGAAGTTATGGAATATACCCGTTCGTCAGTAGGCCTTCGTGCGTATGGTCAGCACGACCCGCTCGTAGAATACAAAAACGAAGCTCATCGACTTTTCAAGACATTTAACGCGAACCTCGCCAATATCTTTATCGAAAATGTATTCAAGATAAACGCTGATGCACACATTCATTATCAAGAATCACGCATGGTGACCAACGAACAGCGCACGGTGGCCAACCGCATCGTCAAAGACGCTCGTACCAAAGACCTCGGCCGCAACGATCTCTGCTACTGCGGATCAGGCAAGAAGTTCAAAAAGTGCCACGGGGCGTAGTATGGCCATAAAACCCAAATGTGATAAGTGCAAAAAAGAACTCAAAGAGTTTGGCGGTATTTTATTGAGTCCACCCAAAGGAAATACGGTAAAAAAGTTTCATCTCTGTAAAAAGTGCTACCAAGAAGCTGCTCGCTGGCTCAAGGGAGCCTAATTCCAAAAAAGGCCTTTTCGGGCTATACTGGTGCTCTATGCAGTCACCATGGCCTGACAATATAGCAAAAAGCACGAGCCCGTTTCGGTTTTTGCTTGCATCCTCACGCCCGTATCGCTTATGGATGATGCTGGCGCTTGGCGCGGTTGTGCTTGCCGCATCGAGTTCGGTGGCGATTCCTTATGCGTTTAAAGCGATTGTCGATGCCGCAACGCGTTCGGCATACGACGATCTTGCATGGGGGGCGGTGGCGTACATCGCTATCACGCTTGGCTCAAATCTTTTGTGGCGAGCCAGCGGCTTTGCCGGCATGCGATGGGTGACGGGCGTGCGCGCCACCGGTCGCTATATGCTAACCTCGTATGTGACGCGTCACAGCCATCAATATTTTTCTGACAGATTTGCAGGATCCCTCTCAAGTAAAATCACGCACGCGGCAAATGGTGTCAAAGATATTGTCGATCAGCTGCTCTGGTCGTTTCTTGGGTTTATCGTCTCAGTGATTGCAAGTTTTATTATCGTGTTTGCTACCAACGCGAGTATTGCTTATATTTTTCTCGCATGGGTGGCGGTTATCACACCACTCAATGTGGCGCTCTCACGCCGGCGTATACCAATATCCGCTGATACTCAAAGAGCCGAAACCGCTCTTAGTGGGGCTACGGTTGATATGCTAACCAATATGGGAGCGGTAGAAGAATATGCGCACCGTCCTTTTGAGCTTGAGCGTATCAAAAAATTTATTACGGATCGTCGCACCACTGGGTTACGCAACTGGACCTATGGCGAGACGGTTTTGACCATAAATAATCTTTTGCAGGCGGTATTTATTGGCGCTATGATTTTCGGCGTCATCACGCTCGCGCGCGCGGGCAGTATTACGGCAGGCGATATTATCTTGATTCTAACCGTAGTGGTTTTTATGGAAGATCGCCTTACCTTCATTGGCAACAAGTTTAATAGTTTCGCCGATGTGTGGGGTACCGTAGAAGAAAGTCTCTCTGATATTTTGGTAGATCATAGCGTGACTGATAAGCCAGACGCAAAAGACATCACCATTGGCAAGGGTGAGATTGTATTTGATAACATCTCATTTGATTACGGCGGCATGCATGTGTTTGAAAATCTTTCGTTCGCTATCTCTGCAGGACAAAAGGTGGGATTGGTAGGTCGGTCAGGTGCGGGTAAATCGACACTTATAAAGCTTTTACTGCGTCACTATGACTTGAATGGTGGTGCTATCAAGATTGATGGAGCTGATATTTCAGGTATTACCAAAGAAAGTTTGCGTCGCGCTATTGCTGTTGTACCCCAAGAGCCCATGCTTTTTCATCGTTCAATCAGGCACAATATTGAATATGGCAAAGACCACGCGACAGCCGAAGAGGTAGAACGCGCCGCGCGTCTTGCCGAATCTCACGAATTTATTTTAGCGATTCCGCAAGGATATGAGGCGTTGGTAGGTGAGCGCGGGGTAAAACTTTCGGGCGGCCAGCGCCAGCGTATCGCGATCGCGCGCGTATTCGTCAAAGACGCACCACTCTTGTTGCTCGATGAGGCAACGAGTTCACTTGATAGTGAGAGTGAGGTAGCGGTACAAAAGGCGCTTCTCAATCTCATGCAGGGGCGTACGGTCATTGCGATCGCGCACCGGCTCTCAACACTGCGTGCGATGGATCGTTTGATCGTGCTTGATCGTGGCAAGATCGTAGAAGACGGCACTCACGACCAACTCGTCAAGAAAAAGGGTCTTTACGCAGCTTTGTGGGCACATCAGGCGGGCGGTTTCTTGACCGAAGAAGATTGAAAATTGTTCACAGCCCGTATTTCTCGAAATAAGAGTATACTAAGGGTATCTATTATCGGTACATTACTAGGATATCTTTTTTCACTATGAAAAAAATCGTCGTTTTGGGGGTTGCCGGCTCACTTTTGATGGGTTCGTTTGCTTTGGCGCAGACAGGCACCACTCCACCCCCGCCAACAACTACGCCGCCACCGCCCCGTTTGCCGAAGGACCTCAATAAAGAGCGTATGGAGGCGTTAAAAGATTTTAATCAGAAAAAACAGGAGGAGAATAAGGATAAGCAACAGGATATAAAGAAAGATCTCAAAGATACCCGCACTGGCATCCGTAAAGATCGTGTTGATCTCCATATGGATATCAATGCAAAGCGTCGCGAGTTTCGCGCGAGCACCAGCACCCCCGAGAGCCGCATGAAACTCCAGCAGGGCATTATGATGGAACGCAAAGAGTTTCAAGAAGGTCGGCATGAAGATTGGCAAGAACATCGTGATCTAGCCAAAGACCGTCGCGATGTTGCCAAAGAAAAGATTGGTAAAGAGCGATTGGTGCTTAAAGAAAAGCTCAAGGTCGTCAAAGATGAGCGTAAAAAGCTGACTGTAGAGCGCGTAGACAAGCGTCTTGAAGAGGTACATGACAGAGCGCTCGATCATTTCAACAAGGTTCTCGAGCATCTTGATGAGATTTTAGGCAAAGTCGATACGCGCGCTGATAAGGCCGCTGCAAATGGTAAAGACACCGTACAGGTTGAGGCCGCGGTCACTACTGCGCGCGGATTGATTGATACCGCAAAGAAACTAGTCGCTGATGCGGCAGGTAAGACCTATCCGATCACTGTTACTACCGAGGCAAATCTCGGCTCTGCGGTCAGTGCTGCACGAAAAGCACTCCACGATGATCTTAAAAAACTCCGTGACGCTGTTCAAAATGCTCGTGAAGCGGTAAAGACTGCGGTCGAAGCTCTCAAGGCAATTCCTGGTATCAATGACGAGCCGCCACCAGTATCTCCACCACCTCCGGTGACAACGCCTCCGCCACCAGTATCTCCTCCTCCACCCGCTCAATAATCATTATCAGCTAATACTTTTCACCTATGGATTCACCAATGCCCAGTATGCCAAATCTCAACCCTCAGATGCCTCAACAGCAGGCGGGTGTGGCAGGCAGCTCTCACACGGGGCTGATCATAGCTATTGTGGCCGTTGTCGTGCTCGTGGCGGCAGGCGGTGTGTACTATTGGATGTTTTGGCAGACCACGATTGCGCCAGATCTTGCACCGACCGCAGAGGTTCAAGATAAGGTTGCGCCAGCCGCTGATACTACTTCAGCCATCGACGCTGATTTGGGAGCGACCGAAGATCTTGATATCGATGCTGAGTTCAAAGATATCGACGCCGATCTCCAGACGCTCTAATACAAAAAATTAGTACGCAGGTTCAGGGAGTGCCGAAAGGTACTCCCTGAATTGTTTTTTAGTTTCCTGCCATGCTAGCGCGTTGATACGAGAGGGCGTGATCGCGTATAAGACGCGTTCGTTGATCGCTTTGTTTGCATCACTACTGATGCCAAAAATAATGCCACGCAGTTTGCCAGTATAGGGATCAATCAAAATGCCACCTGACGAGCCATGTTGCGCGGCAATGGTTGCACGCGAGGCGATAAAAGATGTGTCCGTCTCCGATACTACGGTATTTGAAAAGAGTAGGTTAAGATTTTTAAATACAATTTCACTTGAGAGTAGTTCGGCGGGGTAGCTTTGAGTAAATAATTGCTCACCAACTTTTGGTGTAGTATCAAAATCAATTTCCCAGTACGGCCAATCAGTACGCACGCCCTCTAGTTTCCATAGTGAGATATCCATACGCGCTTTAGTCTGTTCATCGGTTGTTGCAAAATACTCAGCAGACATGAGTACAAGTTTTACCTTCCCGATCTCTATGGCGGGAGAGCCGGCGCGGATAGTACATATGATTTGCTGATTACTTTCTTCTACAATGTGTGCATTTGAGACGATGTACCCGTGTGAATCAATGAGCGCACCAGTAGCTACCGCGTAGGTACCATCTTTGTTTGGGCAAAGAAAGTTCACCGTTGCCAAAAGACCTTTCGCATAAAGCTCTGACTGCGCGATAGGGTTTGGTGGAGGCGGTAGAAGTATTGTTGTGGCGGGCTTTGGCGGTGCTGGTTGTGTGATAGGTTCGCTTGGTGGGGGAGGAGGTATTTGCACGGCTTCGAGTTTTTCAGGCGGCAAGATAATTATTTTTTCTGGGACTGCCGGCTGCTCAAAGGTTATGCGGTAGGTAATGTTGTTTGAAAAAAGAAAAAATCCTCCAGCAAGAATGATGTAAAATATAAGTGCATGTTTCACTTTTCTATTGTAGGGGTATTCATGATAGATTGAAAGCAATGAAGAAATTGCTTTTTATCGGAGCCCTTGTATTGATCGGCGTGTGCTCGGTGTATTGGTATCAAATCGGCATACCGCAAGAAAGTGGGCAAGAAAATATTCACAAGATCACTATCGAAGGTCATGTGCTCAGTGTTGAGTTCGCTCGAACCCCGCAAGCGCAACAACGTGGTCTTATGTATCGTGCAGAGCTTGCCGAAGATTCAGGGATGCTCTTTCTTTTTACGCGCGCAGGTCAACAAACCTTTTGGAATAAAAATACTCTTATCCCGCTCGATATCATTTGGATTCATGACGACATAGTCATTGGCATTAGTCAGCTACCCGCGATTAGCGAAGGCCTTACTACTGTTTCATCACCGACAGATGCAAATCGTGTGCTCGAGGTAAATCGTGGATGGGCAGAGCAACACCACATTCAAATCGGCGCGCGCATATGGTAAGGTAGAGCCATGCTTTATATTGTCGCAACACCAATTGGCAATCTCAAAGATATTACTTTCCGCGCACTCGAAGTGTTGCGCGGCGTTGATGTGATCGTCGCTGAAGATACGCGCCATACGCGCAAGCTTTTATCACACTACGATATTCACAAACAACTTATTTCTCTTCACGAACATTCTCCACGCAACGCGTTTAATGGCGTAATCAAACTCCTTGATGAAGGAAAAAATATTGCGTATGTCGTTGACGCGGGCACACCTGGTATTGCCGATCCCGGCGCGTATCTTGTATCACGCGTCTCGCAAGAATTACCCGACACGCAGATTATTCCGATTCCCGGTCCATCGGCGCTTGCGGCAGCAATATCGATTGCGGGGCTTAAAGATAGCAAATTTATCTTTCTTGGGTTCCCACCAGTCAAAAAGGGGAGGAAGTCATTTTTTGAAGAAGTTGTCGCCTCGCCCTATCCGGTAGTACTCTACGAGTCACCACATAGGATTTTAAAGACACTCAATGAGCTTTCTGATAATGGTTTATCAATGTTTGAAGCTGTACTTATTAAAGAAATTAGCAAGGTTTATGAAACAACAATAAGAATGAGTATTGTTTCTCTCAGAGATTTTTTGGCGAGTGAGAAAAAGATCAAGGGCGAATTCGTCTTGGTTATCAACAAGTAAATCTTCCACATACAGGCGAATAAAAACACTAATTTTCTTATAATTAAGAGTATACTTTTTGCTTCTCAAAAAGTGCGCGTCAAGTTGGTCGCTTGCGCAGGTTGCTTACCCGTCACATATTATTTACTCCAAAAGTATGCACTACTTTTTCAAGCCGCGATTTTTGATCGTTGGCGCCGTTTCGTTGATGCTCTCGCTCGGATCAGTTGCGAGCGCATCACATCTCACACAAGACGAGGTGTCACTTTTACAGGCGCAGATTTTTTCTGCACTCAACACAATTAACAATCTTGAGATACAACTTGCAGCAACTAGTGATGCGACATCATTGCCATTTCCTCCGATTGCATGCCCATCTCCACAGATTGTTTCTGATCTGTATGGAGGAGAACGCGATCTTCTTATTTCTCGCAATCCCATTGTTCGTGCACGCGGTGAGGTGACCGCTCTGCAGGATTTTTTGTGGCAGTACAAGGGGCGCTACAGCGCTACCTATTGGAGTCCTCTTAATAATCTTACCAATAAAAGTGATCTTGTGACGGGTTACTATGGTAGCCGTACATCCAATATCGTCAAAGCGTTCCAACAGCAATTTGGCGTATCAGGTCCCAACTTAGGTGATACCGAGTTTGGCAAGGTATTTCAAAAAACCCGCACAGAGATTGAACGTCAGTGTGTGTCTTCTCTTACCATTTCTACGCCCAATGGTGGAGAGACATGGCATGTCGGAACTACTACGACCGTCAAATGGGCGAGTAATAATATCGCCACGACAACTCTTATAAGCTTTGGCGCGCGTAATCTTGCATCCAATACTGACTATTCGCTTGGGTCCGGAGGTTTTCTTAATGATGGCAAAGAAGTGATCAATGTGCCCACTGCACTTCCCGGCGGCAGTTATTTATTCTTCATAAAGGCAAATGTGGGCGGAGTCATTGTGAATGATTGGAGCGATGGGTCGTTCATGATCAGTGTACCCCCACCTCCTCCGATGATAGTAGCCCCTGGCACACTTTTTGTGTCGCACATCAATGCCACATCAACTCCATATTCAGTAAGGCTTACATGGCGCGATAGTTCAACCAACGAAGGTTGGTTTGTTCTCGAGCGTTCCACCACCGCGAGTACTACTGGGTTTAGCTGGATTGCTATTCCAACGACATTGTGTAGTGCCTGTTCGGGCGGGTATCGAACATATACTGATACTTCTGTTTCTTTTGGTACCACCTATTACTATCGTGTAAAGGCAGAAAATGCCTCTGTTCAATCTGCGTACTCGAAAGTGGTCAGTACTTTCTTGGGCGTCCCCCCACCTCCACCAGGGACGGCACTTAATGTTGTTTCAGGTACTCAACCACAGCCCACTCTTGCAACACAGGGTGCGCTCGGTCTGCCTTTCACCCGTGTAAGATTTACTGCTGATAGCGACGGCGATGTCGCTATCAACTCTTTGACAGTTGAGCGAGTCGGGCTTCTTGACGATGCAGCATTTACAAGTATTGTGCTGCTTGATGAAAATGGAAACCATCTTACCAAGCCAATACGGCTGGATATGAATCACAAAGCTGTGGCTTCATTTCTTACGCCTCTTGTTGTGCGTGCGCAGAAAACTCGAGAGTTGACCATTGCTGCCAACATGGCGTGTTCTCTTACAAATTATGCTGGACACGTTGGGGCACTTTCGTTAGTTGCTGTTAATACTTCTG